>JBAQUG010000108.1:0-30981 GCA_049297395.1 Victivallales bacterium
ATGTTAAAGAAGATTGTTGCGAATCTTGCAGGGAAATGGACTATTAAGATGGCGTTTCCACAATTCGCAGAATTGTGGAAACTTATAGATTTGCTTGTGCGGAAAGACTTCCGCCAAGCAAATCTAGGGACATAACCGTAGCCGAATGGGATAAGCTCCCCGGTAAGGTTATCAAGGTCAGTGCAGAAAGACCCGTATCTGCACTGGAGGTTAAGGCTACCTGGTTGAATATAAAGGAAGGTGAGACTTACTTCTCCGTTCCACACCCTACGGAGAGGTGGAATGTAAGCAAGAAAGTAACATGTACCTGGAAGGGGCTGGTGGATGATCCCAGGTTTGATGACCAGACCTACAAGCCAGGAACCATGATGCTTCAGTCTCTAAACGCGGATACCAAGAAGCAGAACTGCGTCTATGGGATGCCTATGGAGTCGATAATATCCGGCCCTCTGAAAGTCAGGTTTTCGGCAGGGGGTATAGCTGAGGAGTACCCTCAGGTCTACTACAAAGGCGATATTCGCATAAAACTTGTACCCGCAGAAGAACAGTAAAACAAAGGGGCGGTAAACGCCCCTGACCCTAATCATTTTCATGAGGAAAGAGGGGGATGAGGGGATGGAGATTAAAAAAGGGAGTCTCCTTCACCCTATTTGCGAAACTCGCAGCTGGCACAGCCAGTTCCGTAGAAGCCATAATTTATTCCGGTGTCCCGGCGAAAAAGGTCACAGTCACTCTTGCAAGCGGCAGGAAGATTAATGTTGTCGGCGCAGGATTCGTGAAGTAAAGCAGACATTGCTGTGTGCTTATTGTGAAAAATAAATGCAAACAGACAGGAATGTCTGTTTTACTCAACACAGCCAATAATGGCTTAACTACGAGCAAATTTCAAACTGTTTTTCCGTTTGCAACGTGTCGCGCCATCCATCGTCTCCACTGACCATCGACATCGACCGATCACTTCCCTAAAACTCCCGCACTTTCGCATTTGCGAACTCCCGAACTGTCCTCCGCCCTCTGTCATCCGTTCTCTGCCATCTGTCATCATCCGATCGCCGAGGCTCCTTCTTCGCCGGTGCGGATGCGGACGCAGCGCTCGAGGGTGGTTACGAAGATCTTGCCGTCGCCGATGTTTCCGGAACGCGCACCCTTGATGATGGCGTTGATCGTGGGCTCGACAAAGTTGTCGTTCACGGCGATCTCTATTTTCACCTTCTCAAGAAGGTTGACCTTGTAGATCTTGCCCCTGTACGATTCGGAATAGCCCCTCTGCTGCCCGCATCCCCTCACCTTGTGGACGGTCATCTTGTGCACATCCGCCTCGAAAAGGCATTCCTTTACGCGCTCAAGCGCATCCGGCTGTATTATCGCTTCAATCTTCTTCATATTATTTTCTCCTATTTTTTTGACAGGATAACAGGATTTACATGACATATGCAATTCCTAATCACCGACACTCCGTTTCGCCGCTTCTCCGGTTCGTTCTTGCTCACAGCGCCTCTTCCGGATACGCCTCGATATTGTGGATCGACCTGTCGGAACCGATGAACTCCTCATGCTCCGTCAACCTGATGCCTGTAAGGAATTTCATTATTCCGAAGGCCATGAACCCGACCGCCAGGGCGAAGAATATCGCCATGAATGTTCCGGCAATCTGTGCGAATATGCTTACATCGACCCTGGCGCCGAAGAGGGCCTTGTGCCCGAAAATTCCGGTTGCGATTCCGCCCCAGCTTCCGACCACTCCGTGGAGCGGCCATACTCCGAGCACATCGTCGAACTTGAATCGTTCCGTCTCGATCTGGTACATGAAATAGAATATCAGCCCGCCTGCGGCGCCGATGATGAATGCCGCAACGGGATGCACGACTGCGCTTCCCGAGCATATCGCTATGAGCCCTGCAAGCGCGCCGTTGTGCGTGAAGCCTGCGTCGTTCTTTGAGACCAGTACGCTTGCAAGGATGCCGCCGACCATTGCCATGAGGCTGTTTACCGCGACAAGTCCGGACGCCGCATTAAGCGCGGCCGCGCTGCCGACGTTGAATCCGAACCATCCGATGGCGAGGATCCAGCTGCCGAGGCCGAGAAGCGGGATGTTCGAGATCATAGGGGCGCCGTTTGCATAGCGCTTGTAGCGGGCTCCGAGAAGGATTATCGCGGGAAGGGCAAGCCATCCGCCCATTGAATGCACGACCACGGATCCTGCGAAATCTATGAACTCACCGCCAAAGTATTTCACAAAGAGAGCCTGGACTCCGATCGGCATATTGGCTGCATCGTATCCGAACTGGCCCCACATTATACCTTCGAAAAGAGGATAGGCGACGGCGACAAGAAGGGCGTTGACAATTACGACCGGCCAAAATTTCGCGCGTTCCGCGATGCCTCCGCTTATGATCGCGGGGATACATGCGGCGAAAGTCAGGTAGAAGAAGAATTTCAGGAGCTCAACGCCGTTGTTCTGGTTGAGTATTTCCGCGCTAGTCATGAAACTAATTCCGCGGGCGATAGGATATCCTATGAGAAAATAGACCACGGTGCTCACCGCCCAGTCGACAAGGATCTTGTTCAGTGCGTTAACCTGGTTCTTCTTCCTAACGGTCCCAATCTCCAGGAAAGCGAATCCGGCATGCATGCTGAAGACCATTACGGCCCCGATGAAAAGGAATAGCATGTTCCCGGAATTCTCAAAGGAATTCAGCTTGTTAGTGATAGTGTCGTCGGCACCAAGGCAAAGCAGGCCCGCCGACAGCAAAAATGCCGTCAGTAAGATCTTAAACATTCAACCCTCCGCTAAAATTAATTTTTAATTGGTGTTTTATTAGCAGAGAACATGCCAGCCTGACTTACATATTTATAACATTATTGCAATTAACAAGATATAACATCTATCAAGATTGGTATTTACAACCATGAATTACATATTTGATTTTATTCTAGCACTCTTAATACAATTATGTAATTATATCAGCATCCTACTGCTTCTGCGGATCCCGGGGCGGGCCTATATTCAGCTTCCCGCCTTTTTGCCAGGGGCTCTTGTCATCTTCAGCAGGCTGCTCATCGGCCTTGTTCTTCTTCTCGACCTTGGCATCCTCAAGGACAACTTCGATCTTTTCGAGATCAAGGTAGTAGTGGGGCAACGTCGTCGCTTCAGGCTCGTTCATGAACTTCTTGATTTTTCCGTATAACTTCACCTTCGCCCCCCTCTTCAATGTCGGAACAAGCTCGTTGATTTCCTTCGTCTTCCCCGCCATTACAGGCAAGTTCATGGGACGGACAAGCAGGCAGAAGTCCTTTCCAGCCTTAAATCCTGACTTCTCGACATAAGGGGGGAACGTCGTCTCATATCCGACATATACAGATTCATAGCAGACCTTCTTGTTCTTGTATTCCTCGGGAATCGCCTTCAGCTTCGGGATTTCGACCACGGGATAGCTTTCAGGCTTGAAGGTTTCGGCATTTGACAGGAATGAGAGAAGGAATATTGAAAGAAACGACAAAAGAATTACGCTGGCAGTTTTCATAAGCTCATCTCCATATATAAGGTGTAAAAGATCCTTGAGCCAATTTCAAAACTCATCCGCCGAAGTGGAGAGGAATTCAGAATGGTATCCGAACTCAAATTCAAACTTATTCTGACTCCTGAATTCCGGCTACTTTTGAAATTACCTCGCCTGCTTGAAATTAACGCATGAGGCCTGGTTTTTATTGTGACATTTCACCATAAAGCGTTCACCAGGTCGACTTCAACTACGGGCTTATGCCAGTCCCTCACCCAGCGCTCCTGTCCAGTGACCTGTATCTTCTTGTCCTCCCACAGCTTCATGTTCATCTTCCTGCTGTAGATATAGCATATGGGGAAATACTGGTCTTCAGTCCTTGCCGCTATGGCATGTGTCACGAGGCCTGTACCCATATCCTGCTGGACTGGCACCAATACGCCTTCATAGGAAACGGATTTCGGCCCGATGCCTGTAAATGACATTTTTGCCGGTTCGGAATTCTTCTTATCCTCGCCTTTATCATTCTTTCCCTTGTCTTCAGGCGGAACCGCTTCATCCTGCCTGTCACCCTTCAATGTTCCGGCCTGCACTGGATCAACTTCAACAAAATCCGCATTCGCCCAGGCGGTCAACCCTCCGAAAACGGAAATCCTCATCCAGCCTTCCTGCGTAGTATCGAGAATTTCAATCTTTGTCCCCTCCTCCGCAAACTTCATGTATGGCGCGCACGCGACGCTGGGCCCCGTACGGACATAGGCCTTTTTAGAGACAATCCCGTCCTTGACGAAAGCCGACGAGATCCATACCGAGGATTTCTTAGGCGCTGTTATCTCGTACCAGCCTTTCTCAAAGCCGAGCACGTCCACCTTGTCATTCCGGCTGAGCTGCGCGACGACCGCGTATTTCTCCCCTGGCTTGACGCGTATGTTCAGGACATTGGCCTTCACGGTGCCAACTATCTGATCGGCGCAGAGAACCGTAAATGCTGAAAAAAAAGAAATGATGAGAATAATATTCTTCATGCCGTTAATATAACTGGAATCCCGAGTCATGCAAAGTATTTCTTACTTTTCATACTCTGTGGCGGCGGCGGTCTATGACCTCGTCCTGAATATCTTTGCCGAGATTCACAAACACGGCGGAAAAACCGCCGACCCTGACCGTCAGTCCAGAATGACTCTCCGGCGCCTTCTGGGCATCTTTGAGTTTTTCAACATCGGTGACATTGCCCTGGAACATCTGTCCCCCGGTTTTAAAGAAGACATCCAGGAGGTTTCCCACGATATCCTTTTTGGCACAGGACGGGTCAATATCCCATATGTGGCTCGCACCTCCGGAAAAACGTTCAACAGGGACTGAGTTCGCAGAAAGCATCGCTGCCGTTACGCCCTTGGTCATGGCGCATGACTGCGGCGTTATACCCTGCGCTATCGGTGTTCCTGCGAGGCGTCCGTCCGGAGAAGCGCCCATCGCCGCGCCTGTGGGTGCGGCCATCATGAAGGTCATTATCATAGGTTTGACTTTGCCGCCAAGCCGGTTGGTGTAGCTCTCATAAATGGCGCAAATATCAGAGGTGAGTCCCTCCATCATTGCATCCGCTTCCTGCTCCCCCTGCCCGTATTTGGGTAGAGCCGCAAGCCTGAGCCTGAGCCGCTCCTGACCTGCAAAATTGTTTTTGAGCGCGTCGAGAAGCGCGGAAGCTGTCACAAATTTCTTTCTGAAGACAGCCTCACGGATGACGGACAGGCTGTCCGCGCTGTTTGGGATGCCCAGCGGCGTGGAGCCGTAGTCCTCATAGCGGGCTCCGCCGTCATTGATCACCCTGCCCTTTTTGATGCAGTCGTCAACCTGGCTCGAAACCAGGAAGAGCTGGCGGAATTTGACGCTCTCCTCGCAGTAGATGTCAAGGCGCCTGAAGGTCAGGGTCAGGATTCTGTCAAGCTCGGATGCAAACGCCTTGTAAAACTCCTCAAATGACTTGTATCCGGATAAGTCTTTTTCCAGATGCGGCAGGACTTTTTTACCCGACATCAGGCATACCCCGCCGGTCAGGACATACTCCAGAACTTTTCCGACACTGAAAAAACCTGTGAAAAGAAGGTCGCCGTTCATCGCGAAAGGGGAAATCTCCATGCAGCCGCCGCACATGTACATGCGGGCATCAGTTGCAGGGACATGCCCGTCGCGTGTAATCGCCCTGACGATCTCGTCATCATTGAGAATCTGCGCCCTGTTGCCGCCATGGAGGAGATAATTGGCGGAGAGGTCAAGCAGCCATTCAGGTGCATCATGCGGAATTCGCACATATACAGAAGGATGCGTAAGCTCACCCATGGAGCTTATCGACTCCACCATTATCTTGGTGAGCGGATTGGCGGCACAGGAGCCGTCCGGATGCGAGCCGCCTACTACAATTGTCTCCACCCATCCGTCGGCACACCAGCGGAGCCTCTCATGGAACCGGATGAAAAGCTCGTCGACAAGATCACGGGCGGAAGCAAGGCTTTGCACACCGTTTTCAAGATCTTTCTTCAGATAAGGCCAGAGGAAATAATCAAGCCTGCCGGGTCCGTTGCCACCGTTGGGGTTCGCAAAGATTGTCGCAAGATATGAGAAATGAAATGCCTGGACAGCCTCGCGGAAACTACGGGCTCCAAACCTTGGAACGTGTTTGCATATTTGGATATTTTCAAAAATTTCCTGTTTTTCAGCGCCGGAGGCGGAAACCAGTTTTGTCTCAAGGGTCTTAACATGGACGTCGGCCCAGTCAAGGACGGACTGAAGGCATATTCTCATGCACTCAAGCTCCACGCACCCTTTCTCGTCCACATCTGGTAAAGCGGCATCAATCCTCTTGAAAATACCTTCTATCCCGGAACTGACAATCCAGTCCCAATGCCACCCGATGTGTCCGGGGGCTCCGTAAATCTGGGAAACCCAGTATTTTCCACCGCCCTCCTGTCCAGCATAGTCACATCCCCCCAGCTTTATGATTTCCGGAAGCTCATTTTCAATTCTTCTGATATAATTAAACCCCATGTCGTATTCATTCCATATCGAGGTATCGCAGGGCTGGTTCTGGAGATGATAAATCTGTCCGGACAGCAATGAGCCGCCAAAGACACAGACAGGTTCGTTTTTCAACTCATATGCAAAACTTAAAGCCTGCCTACGCCGCAAAGGCTCATCCTTGTAAATCTCAAAAAACGCCTTTGTCCGATTGATCAGGCGGGGACTTGCGTCGGCGTGCAAGGCACGTTCTTTTGCGGCTCCGAGAAATTCCCGTGTCCTGGGGCTCGGTGAAACATTAAATTCTGCTTTGCTCATATTATTGCACCCTTGTTTAAATATTACATTTTTAAGTTATATTGATATTATAACGCAGCAGAACCTGGCAGCATATATTGATAAACTATTATAAATAGTGATAAATTATGAAACTTGACAGGAAAGAGCCGATAAAGGGGCTTTTCTATTTTCAGGCGGAGCCAAGACACTACTCGCCCAGGACGATATTCCCCCGCTCGCACGAGATCGAGATTATCCTAAGGGGGAAAGGCGTCTTCTGGCACAATGGTGAGAGTCACGCCGTATCGGCTGGCGACATGGTCTGGTATTATCCGGGTGAAGCAATAGAGGCCGAAGGAGACGCGACTGAACCGTATCAAACCTGCGTGATATGGTTTGGTGTTGAAAAGCCACCCGCTCACCGGCCTCCCTTTTACTCAAAATGGAAAAGCGTCGCCGATGCCCTGGATTTATGCAGGCACGCGCAGAGGCTCCTGAGTCCGGGTCAAAAAATCCCCGTTGAGACCTGGGAAGCATTATGGAACAGAATATACTGGGAGGCTCTCCAGTGGGAGCATTCACTTCATGCGGAGGCCGCAAATCCGGCGGTGAGAAAAGCACTTGACTATATTGGAAATAATCACGCAGATGGAATCACGGTGGGAGACATAGCCCGTGCGGCGGGAGTCAGCGCTCCGCACCTGCATCTTCTCCTAAGGAATGCAACCGGGATGCCCCCCATGAGGCAGGTCTTGAAACTCAGGATGGAGACAGCCCGCAGCCTCCTGCTCGTCACTGAAAAGAACGTCAAGGAAATCAGCGCGGAGTGCGGCTTCAACGACGTGAACAATTTCTGCGTGTGCTTCAGGAAGAACTACGGCATCCCGCCCGGGGAATACCGGAAAAGGTATTTATCCTAAGGCGGGCTTCGCCCGCAACCCAAACTCGAAATCCGAATATCGAAATTCGAAGCAAACTGGGAATTAATGAATTATCAAATGTTTCAAACATTGTTTTAAGAATTGATGTTTTCATTATTTCGAGCTTGTCTGCCCTGTCGCATGACGGGGTTTCGGTTTTCGTGCTTCGAGTTTCGAGTTTTATATACGCTTAAAGCATAGAAGTGTGAAACAAAGACACTAAGGCGGAGCCTGCGCGCAATCCGAAAAGAATCCGGAATTCAGATGAGCTGCCTTTCAACCGTGGACAATTGAAGCCGTATCGGAAGTTCGAGACCGCTGCCTTCAAGCAGTGTTCTGTCACGAAGTATGTCCTCTGTCCTGCCATCCGCCACCACCCTTCCTGCTGAGACCACGACAACGCGCCCGCATGTGTCCCATATGAAATCCAGGTCGTGCGAAACGGTTATGCAGGTGGACTTGAGACTTCTTAGCAGGTTAATCAGCTTGCGGCGGTTCCTGGGATCAAGATCGGAAGTGGGCTCATCCACGACAATCACGGACGGTTTCATGGCGAGAATCGTTGCGAATGCCGCAAAACGCCTCTGCCCCTGGGACAGGTTGAACGGTGGCTTGAGCCGCAGGTTCCAGATGTCGAGATCGCGCATCACCCGTTCAGCATCCCGCATGGCGGCCTCCTTGTCGGTGCCGAGGTTCATCGGACCGAAAAGCACATCGTCGATCACCTGCGGCATGAAAAGCTGATCTTCTGAATTCTGGAAGACAAGCCCTACCTCCCTCCTGAGTTTTTCCGCATTCTCCTTGGAAGACTCGATACCGTTGACTATCACTTTTCCGGACTGGGGAAGATGGAATGCGTTGAGATGGTTTATCAGAGTGGACTTGCCGGCGCCGTTTGCACCTATGATCCCGACGGAAGATCCAGCCGGTATCTCCAGTGACACTCCATTGAGGGCCCGAGTGCCGTCGGGATAAGAAAACGAAAGATTTTCAAATTTGACCATATCAATGTAGCACAGGCATCTTGCCTGTGCCCTTATGTTTCCAGTTAAATCTCCAATCACAGGCGAGACGCCTGTGATACATTATTAAATGCAGATCCTCACAAGAAGGAACAGCAGGCATGCGAAGATCGCAAAGGCTATGTCGGAGGTACTGATTCCCTTGTCCTCCCTGTAAGTCAAGGTCCCTGAATATCCCCTTGCGAGCATTGCCTTGTAGACTCTCTCCGAACGCGCTACCGAACGGACAAGAAGCGAACCTATGATTCTTGAGAAGATGGAGAGTTCCCTGCCCCTTTTCCCGAAACTGCGGAGTTCGCGCGCCTTGTTGAGGCACTGCGCCTCATCCGAGAGCAGGAACGCATAACGGTAGACAAGCATGAGCTGTGTCGTAAAGACTTCCGGCACACCGATCCTTAGAAGCGATTCGCATATGCTGTTGAAGGAAATAAGTTCGACAAGCGTCAGTACCGCAGCCACGGACACCAGCCCCTTGAGAACTATCACCGACGCCGAGATCATGCCCGCATTTACAGGCAGTCCGAATATCTCGCAGACCGGACGCGTATCGATGAACGGATTTGCAGCGGCGACAAGGAGGATGAACGGGGAAAGCATAAGCACCCTTTTGAATATTTTCTTCGCGGGGAGATGGCATGCTATGATTATGAAAAATGGAAATGCGGCGAATGCAATGGCGGTACCTACTGCGAATTTCGGAACCGAAACCATGAACACAACGAAGACAAACCATGTGACAAGCAACGCCCTGCCGTCAAAACTAGGAATCGACTGCGGACGGCTGTCCTCAGGCACTGGCTGCCTGCGGATCGCCTCCATCGCCTGTGCCTTCTGCTCAAGCATCGACTGTCTCCTTCCTCCAGCGGTTCCTCAGCGTAAATCCTGCAACGCCTGCAAGAGAAAAGACCATGCATGCCCCGAAGACACCCGATACCGTCGTCCCGATATTGGAGGCCGTGAAAGAGTTATTATGCTCATCTCCCCCCGAGGAGCTTTTAAACGTGTAATCGGGGAGAAAGGCGAGCTTCTGCTGTATAGACGAGAGGAAAGCCTCAACTCTGCTGCCGGTCCCTTCAAATTCCTCCTTGCCGGTCACTTTCGTAACGGACCATTCCAGGCCATCCGGGCTTGATGAAGCGAACCAGGATATTACTCCTCCTGTAACAAGGGCCGCTATTGCGAATGCCGCAAGCACATGCCGGGCAGGCTGGAACTTTTCCTGGACTGCCGTAATAATTCCCGGCTGGGCCTGCATTACGAATGATATAACAAAGAATGTCACCACTCCCTCGACAATCCCTATCGCCAGGTGGATTGGAAGCATGAACAGGAGAAAAGATGTGAAACTCAGATCTGAAATGCCGGACATCGTGGTCTGGACCACTACCGAGAACGCCCCCATGAGAAGTCCGGCAACAGCTCCGGCAAAACATCCTGTGGCGAGTCTGGCCTTGCTGTCCCCCGCCCCGCTTATCATCTTATATATATACGGATATGCCATGAACGCCGGAAAGAACGCGAGATTGAAGATGTTGCATCCGAGCGCGAGAAGCCCTCCGTCCGCAAAGAACAGACATTGTATGACAAGTACCGATGCGAGGGTTATGAACGCCCGGTACGGTCCGAGGAGCGCAGCCAGTATCAATCCCCCCCCGAGGTGGCCGCTTGATCCGGTGCCCGGTATGCTGAAGTTTATCATCTGGGCTGCGAATATGAAGGCGCCTGCCACACCCATCAGCGCGGTCTTGGAATTGTCATTCTCCCCGGATATCTTCCTCGCTGAATATGCAACAAGACCACCGGCCGCGAGCCAGAACGCCCCGCCTACCGCGGGTGAAAGCAATGCGTCGGACATGTGCATCTGAAATTCTCCTTTGCCCTAAAATAGCATGTTTTATAATTTCGTGCCACCAGACCCGCTGATTTTTCAGAATTTTATCTGCGCGGATCATCGGAGTAGCACTAAAGCTTAAAACGTGCCATCGCCTGCTGCGGGAGACAGAAGCGCCTCGGGCAAAAATGCCCGAGTTACTTTTCCCATGAAATCCCGGGCGGGCCCCATAACCTGCCCGGAATTTTTCTCACAGCCCGTATTCCGAGGGGATGAACTTTTCCCGATCAAGGACCGGCAGCATCTGATCAACGAATTCACTTTCATTCCTTGGAATGGATCCCAGTTCGTCCCTGATCCTTCCAATCCACTCGTTCTCCCTTTCAGAAGACTTCAACTTTCCATCCTTTATCGCCTTTTCAATAAGGTCAACGGCTTTCAGCCCGGCCCTGATCGAGGCATCCAGATGGTTTTCCCCCTTCACCAGCTCCTTTGAAATTTCAATGACATTGTCAGGGGCCAGGACAAGGGCCTGGGGATCAAAATGGATGTCGGATTCCACGAGGAGATTGCGGATTTTCAGGGCCGTCGCCGGACTGTCATTCGTGGCGCAGTTAAGCAGTCTCGCATCATATTCGAGCTGTTCGAAATAGACCGTCGGCGCCATTCCACCAAGAAGTTTCAAGTTCTGGACGGATTCATTGCTCCAGAGGTCCGCGCATGCCGCCGCAATATTTCCCACTGGACTCAAATGCGCACACGCCGCAGTCTTTCCTTCCATGGAAATTGGAATACCGGCAATCGCCTTCAGGTAGACGCCTTCATAACCGCAGTCCTTGTCCGGACCCGTCGCGCCCTGCTCCACGGCAACAAGCGTCCTGGTGGCTGTTATCACCCTTACTACCGCAGCGAAAACTTTCGGGATATATCCTTTTTCCGCAAGCACCATCGCGGTGTTTCCAAATCCGCACGCGGTATCACCGCCGGCAATCCTGTTGTTCTTTCTGGCAATCTCGACAATCTGCTTCCAGAGGAACTCCATGTCCCTGACACCTAGGACCGAAAGGGCGAAGACGACTCCGCGCATATCGCACATCATGAGGGCATCATCGCATATTTCCTTTCCACCAGTGCTCTCGATCGAAAGGAGGTTTCCGCCGGCCTTGGTGCCTTTGTCAAACAGCTCCATCATGCCTTCCAGATACTTGCTGCTCCTCATCAACGGTGGTCTCTCGTAATCGCGCGTATCGTTCGGGGTGAGCCTGATCTCGCTCTTCAATCCATACTTTCCAAGGAACTCCTCGCAGACATCGTTCATCGACTTGGTGATCTCAACTCCGATATAAGGATCCAGCGTCATTTCGAGGAGGGTTTCAAATTCGAAGACGAGCCCCTGCGCCTCGAGATGAAGCGCCCTTTCCAATGCTTCCCTGACCAGCGCCGCGTATTCCAGCTTCAGCGCCGGCAGCGTATTCCTGTTAATGACCGTCCCTGCCGTAACCGTAAAATTGAGTTCTGGAAAAATCCTCCCTCCTCCAATTACAAGCCCCCTTCCCGTAGTCACAGGCTTGACGGTCCGGCCAAAGATCAAATCGTTTCCATTTTTAATTGCGAGAGTCTTGAATTTCATCTTAAAACTCCTTTTTTATTGTTTACCTATCCGCTAGGCTTTTGCATTATATTACTTGATTATACAGCACCCGTCTTGTATAGGCTTGTTTTATTTTGGTAATATAATGCAAACAACATGAAGTCTTCACAAAGCGCACACCCGCCCAGTTCAGCGGCTCAATCAAGGCTCCTTCCTGATGGGCGCAAGGTTTCCCGCCAGTTCATTCCTGACATATGCGGAGGCGTCTTCGGTAGTCCTGAAAAAGCACTCCTTCCCGAGTATGCCGTGGAAGCCGGTCTTCTCGAGGATTTCAAGGACACGCCATTTCATCTCGGATACGGCTACAGTCATTCCGTTCCTCCTTATGTCCTTTATCAGCTGCCGCAGCGTCTCCACTCCCGTAGCATCAATCTCATTCATGCAGTCGGCCTGGAAGACCACCGCCCTGGCTCTTGGATTTGAAGCGATTTCATCGAGGACCCTTTCCTCGAAATGCGACGCGCTCGCAAAGACAAGGCTCCCTTCAAACCTGAGGATGAGCATGTCCTGATCCTTTTCCAGATCGTGCTTGGCGGCGTCCCTGAAGGTGCCGTCAGGATGTTTTGCGAGCACCGCAACATGCGGCTTCATGAGCCTGTAGAGGTGGAACGCGATGGAAAAACCTACACCGATGATGACTCCTTCGGTCACGTTGGGCGCGAGAACGATGACGGACAGGAAAGTGGCGAGCGCGGCTATGCCGTCAAACCTGTCCGCCCTCCATATCCTGGGGAACACGCGGAAGTCTATCAGCCCTGAAACCGCAGCTATTATCACGGCTCCGAGCACCGCCTTGGGCAGATAATACATTACAGGCGTGAAGAAGAGGAGCGCAAGCAGTACGAAAGCGCCTGCGAAAACAGAGGACAGCCCGGTCTTCGCCCCGGCGTAGAGATTAAGGGCCGACCGTGAAAAGGAGCCGCTTACCGGAAAAGACTGGAAAAAACTTCCGACTATCTTGGCCGCCCCCTGCCCAATCATCTCCTGGTTGAAGTCCAGCTTCTCCCTGGTCTTGGCCGATATGGCCTTTGCTGTTGCAAGCACCTCCATGAATCCTATGAGGGCTATCATCAGGGCGCCGCCAATGAGATCCCCGGTGAGCGTCCAGTCGAAATGCGGAAGCTGCAATGGCGGAAGTCCCGGCGGGACATGTCCTATGATCGCGCCCCCCATCCCTCCTCTGAAATCAAGAAGATAGCTTGCGGCGATTGAGAGCAGGACAGTGAATATCACTCCGGGGAAACGCGGCGCATATCTTCTGGACAGCATTATGAGCGCGATGGACGAGATGCCTATGATCAGCGTCGGAACATGCGTATTGCCGGACCGCAGGAGCATTTCATGGAGTTCAGAGAGCATCCCTCCCCTTTTTTCAAGGCTTATGCCGAGGATCAGAGGAAGCTGCGAGGCCGCTATGATAAGGGCGCCTGCACTGGTGAACCCGACCACGACCGGGTATGAAAGGAAATTCACGAAGACTGAAAGCCGGAAGATGCCAAAGGCCAGCTGTATCAGCCCCGCAAGGAATGAAAGGAAGAAAACCGCATGCAGCAGCTGGCTCTTGTCATCGCACAATCCCGGAATCTGGGATATCACGGCAAAGGTCAGGAGCGAAGTCATCGCCACCGGCCCTGTATGGAGCTGGCTGCACCAGCCGAAAAGCGCACCGACCATGACAGGCAGGAACGCGGCATACAGTCCATAATGAGGCGGCAGTCCGGCCAGCTGCGCATATGCCATGGCCTGCGGGATCAGGAGCAGCGACACTGTAAGCCCGGCCCAGAAATCGGCCCTCAACGCATCCTTTGATACGGGCAGCCACCTCAGGAATGGAAACACCGCCCTGATGACACCATCGCTTCTTCTCATGGATAGATACCGCCCACCTGAAAAAGTTTAAATATCTTGCTCCTGAAACCCGACAGAGTTTTCACGATCCACCTTGATCCTTCCTGATTATGTCAAGAGCTCAATGGGAATGCGAATCGTCGCCTACGGAAGAAATGCTGAGGCTGACGTGCTTGACGCCGACGAGGGACTTGAGCCTTGAGGCCAAATCCTCAATCTCCGGCGCCCCGCCCTTTGTTGCTATGATCTCGAGGCAGTCGTGGTGGGTGAGATGGATATGCTGTGTGGAGATTATGAGTTCCTGGAAGTCGTGCTGGATGTCGAGCATCCTGCTGACAAGCTCTCGCTTGTGGTGGTTGTAGTTCATCACGATTACACCGGCGACGATACCGCCTTCCTTCCACTGCTTCTTAACCAGTTCGCTGCGGATAAGATCGCGGATCGCCTCGGACCTGTTCTTGTAGTTCTGCCTCTTGATGTGCTTGTCGAAAGCGTCTATCAGAGGCTGCTCGAGTGAAACTCCGAAACGGTAGAGCTTGCTCATAAATCTAACCTGGAGGTTATATTTATTTTTTCCTGAAAGTTATTCTTCCTTTGGAAAGGTCGTAGGGGGACATCTCCATCGTGACCTGGTCCCCGGGAAGTATGCGGATGAAATTAAGGCGCATCTTTCCGCTGATGTGCGCAAGAACTATGTGGCCGCCCTCAATCTGCACCTTGAACATCGTGTTGGGCAGCAGTTCCTTCACAACACCTTCAACTGTTATTAAATCTACTTTAGCCAAGTTAAAATCTCCGGTTTGGATTCTGTTATCAATACCATATGCTCGAAATGGGCTGATAGTCTACCATCACTTGTGCGAACTGTCCAGCCGTCGGACTCAGTTATTACCTTGTAAGTTCCAAGATTGAGCATTGGCTCTATCGCCAGAACCATTCCCGGACGCAGCGCAGGCCCCCTGTTAAACGACACGTAGTTAGGTATTTCCGGCGGATCGTGGAGCATCTTGCCGCAGCCATGTCCGCAGTATTCCCTGACAATCCCAAGCTTTGCGGATTTCGCAGTTTTTTCTACGGCGGCGCTGATATTCTTGATATAATTGCCCGCAACTGCCGCGTTTATACCCTCGTCCAGGGCTTTCCTGGTGTTGTTCAAAAGACGCAGGGTGTCGGGATCCTCCGTGCCTCCAAGGACAAAACTCACGGCCGTATCGCCGATATATCCACCTATGTTCACGCCTATGTCGAGGCTGACAAGATCCCCGTTGTTCACGAACTTGTCGAACCTTCCTATCCCATGGACGACCTCGTCATTCACGGATATGCAGATCTGCCCGGGATATCCCCGGTAGCCAAGGAAGGCGCTGACACCGCCTAGCGAATGGATGAGGGCGGCGGCGATGTTGTCGATCTCCTTTGTGCTCATTCCCGGCCTGACCATGCAAGGGAGCTGCTCCCGGACACGGGCGGCGGATTCAGAGGCCCTGCGAATTCCGCAGATATCCTCTTCACCGTAGATTACATAATCCTTTTTGTCGCCCATGGTTGCCAGTCCTGGTTCATATTTGCCACTTTGCGTATCAGCTTGCCACGGCTAAGTCAGCATGCCAGTTTCGCCGAACCTGGCTCGGAGGCGTCCCGAGGCTGTCTATGCGCTCGGGACGCCATACTTAGCTTCAATGTTGGAAGTTCATTGTTATCAGGAAAGCACCTTTATGAGTGCAGGATACGACTTGTCCTTTGGCAGTTCCGCATTGATCGTCGCAAGCATCTTCTTATTCTTATAGTATGGAACAAGAGGTGCTGTCTGTTCATTGTAGACCTTGAGGCGGTCCTTTGCCGTTTCAAGTGAATCATCGGGCCTCTGGAACAGCTCTGTGCCACACTTGTCGCATACACCTTTATTCGTCGGAGGAGTGAACAGGGTGTTATAGATGCTGTTGCATTTCCTGCACATGAGGCGGGCTGTAAGCCGCTTGATGAGAAGATCTTCCGGAGCCTCGAAATAAACTACGCCGTCAAGCTTCCTGCCGATCTTGATCAGGGCCTTTTCAAGCAGGTCGGCCTGGTTTACTGTCCTCGGGAAGCCATCAAGGACAAAGCCGCCCTGGCAGTCCTTTTCCAAAAGCCTCTTGGCGACCATGTCCGCAACCAGATCATCCGGGACGAGTCCGCCGGATGTGACATATGACTGGGCCTTCTTTCCGAGTTCGGTACCGTTCTTGATCTCGCTCCTGAGGATATCGCCAGTGGAAATATGCGCAAGCTTCATTTCCTTGCAGAGAATCTGGGCGAGTGTGCCTTTCCCTGCTCCTGGAGCACCGAGAAATACTAGATTACGTTTGCTGATCACAATAAACCTCCCGTCAATTATTTACGATTTATGATTTTCGATTTGAGAAACCGTTTAATCTAACGTGCCCTTTGATTTCTTCAATCCATGGAACCGCTCTTTCAACATCATGCACTCCTATTGATTTCCATAAATCAACATCTAAATTATGCCTTTTGCACTTGGATTATCAAGGGGGTCAATGGCTGATACTGAAAAAACGGGAACCGGCAGCGCCAGGCAGAACGTATACCTGCTCGCACTCAGCGCGCTCGGCATCGTCTATGGCGACATCGGAACCAGCCCCCTATATGCATTCAGGGAATGTTTCGCTGGAACGCACGGCGTGCCCGCATCCCCGGAGAACATCCTGGGGATACTTTCGCTCATATTCTGGTCCCTCATACTCATCATCTCCGTGAAATACCTGATGTTCCTGCTGAATGCCGACAACAAAGGCGAAGGCGGCATACTCGCACTGATGGCATTGGTCCAGCGTGAAAAGAACCATGGCCGGAACTGGACGATAGTCCTGACCGTCATCGGAATAATTGGAGCCGCCCTGCTCTACGGAGACGGAATCATCACTCCTTCAATATCCGTCCTCAGCGCAGTGGAGGGGCTTAACGTGGCGACAGACCTCTTCCAGCCCTACATCATCTATATCTCCCTGGCGATACTTACCGGCCTTTTCCTGGTGCAGCGGAAAGGGACCTCCAAGATAGGCTCTATTTTCGGACCGGTCCTTCTCGTGTGGTTCGCAGTGATCGGCATCCTGGGCCTTGCCGCAATCCTGAAGAGACCCGGCATCATCGGGGCCATAAACCCCCTGTACGCCGTAAACATCTTCCTGGACAACCATTATCAGGGGTTCGTAGTGCTTGGAACAGTCGTGCTGGCCATTACGGGCGGAGAAGTCCTGTATGCCGATATGGGGCATTTCGGAAAAAAACCCATCAGGCAGGGCTGGTTCTCAGTCGTGCTCCCCTGCCTTCTGCTCAACTATTTCGGGCAGGGCGCATATCTGCTTGACAACCCCGCAATGTCGGAAAACCTATTTTACAGGATTGTCCCCGAGATCCTGCTTTATCCGATGGTCGTCCTTGCGACGATCGCTACCATCATAGCATCCCAGGCTGTCATTTCAGGGGCTTTCTCCCTCACCCGCCAGGCAATCCAGCTCGGATTCAGCCCGCGCCTGCACATAATCCATACCTCATCGATGGAGATCGGGCAGGTCTATCTTCCCGCCGTCAACATCGCGCTTTTCCTGGGCACCTCGGCCCTGATTCTCGGTTTCAGGAATTCCGGCAACCTTGCAGGCGCATACGGCGTCGCGGTATCAGGAACAATGCTGCTCACAACCATCCTCGCACTCTTCATCGCAAGGAAGATATGGCCGGTCCATCTCGGAATATTAGTGCCTGTCGCCACATTCTTCATTCTTGCGAACATCGCATTCTTCCTGTCATGCATAATAAAGATCCAATATGGCGGATGGATACCGGTGCTGATCGCGGCGCTAGTATATCTGCTCATGATAACATGGAAGCACAACAGGGCGGTCCTGCGCAGGAAAATGGAGTCACAGTCGCTGCCTGCCGACATATTCATCAATGACATCCAGTCGAGCAAACCGCTCAGGGTATCAGGAACGGCAGTCTTCCTCAGCGGCAATTCATCGGGAATACCAAGGACCCTGCTTCACAATTTCAAACATAACAAGGTCCTGCACGACACCACGGTGCTGCTGTCCGTGAAGAATGAGGACATACCGTTTGTTCCAGACGACAGGCGTTCCGAAACGACCGAACTGGGCTGCGGATTCTACCGGATTATCCTGAAATATGGGTTCAGCGAGGATCCGAACATCCCTGAAGCCTTGAAGAACATCCGATCAAAGGACATCAATTTCGATCCGATGAAGACCACCTTCTTCCTCGGCAGGGAAACGCTGATAATCACTCCCGGAACATATTTGGCCAGCCTCCTGAAAAGGATATTCTCCTTCATGTCCAAGAATTCATTCGACGCCAGCAAGTTCTACAAGATACCGCCGGGCCGCGTGATCGAACTCGGACTGCAGATAGAGATATGATTTTTTTCAAACGGGCACGTTTGAAAAATCATTTTCTCTCAAGCGCCCTGCGCCCGATGTCGTTCCTGAAGAAGCAGTCCAGCCAGTATATTTCCTTCACAGCCTTGTACGCATTGTCGATCGCAGCCTTGATGTCCTCGCCCCGGGCGGTCACACCGAGCACACGTCCACCGCTGTTCACAATCTTTCCGTCCTTGAGCGCGGTGCCTGCATGGAAGACAACGGCGCCTGCCGCCTCGGCATCCTCCAGTCCGCTTATTGGAAATCCCTTCTTGTAGGTGTCGGGATAACCGCCAGAGGCCATGACAACACAGACGGAAGGCTCGTCTGTCCATTCGAGCCTGACTTCGTTGAGCCTTCCCATCGAGGTCTTGATCATGACATCGGCAAGATCCGATTCGAGCCTCATCAGGACCGCCTGGGTCTCCGGATCGCCGAACCTGACATTGAACTCGAGGACTTTCGGCCCCGTTGCCGTGACCATCACTCCGGCATATATGATTCCACGGTAATAAAGCTTGTCATCCTGGATGCCCTTGAGAAATCTTTTCAGCACCTTCGCCTCGATCTCCTTGAACAGGGCTGGCGTGACGACCGGAGCCGGGGAATAAGCTCCCATGCCGCCGGTGTTAGGGCCGGTATCCTTGTCGCCCGCCCTCTTGTGATCCTGAGATGATGCGAGTGGAATTATCGTGTTTCCATCGGTAAGCGCGAGGATTGACGCTTCTTCGCCTATGAGGAGCTCCTCTATGAGCACTTTCCTGCCGGCATCTCCGAACGATCCGCCGAAACACTGGTTCAAGGCATTGAGGGCATCCTTGAGGTTATAGGCGAGAATGACGCCTTTGCCGGCTGCAAGCCCATCGGCCTTGATGACAATTCCCGGGCAAGGTCCCGAAAACTTGTCCTTGATGTAATGCATTGCCGGATCAGCATCGGTGAATGCCTGTGAGGCCGCTGTCGGAATTCCATGTTTCATCATGAACATCTTCGCGTAGGACTTGCTGCCCTCAAGCCTGGCCGACGACTTGTCGGGTCCGAATATGATCAGCCCTTCCTTCCTGAAAGCGTCGACTATTCCATCGCAGAGGGGGGCCTCGGGCCCTACGACTGTAAGGTTCACATGGTTTTCCTTTGCGAACTTCAAAAGCCTGTCAATCTCATTTATATTGATGTCCAGGCATTCTGCGACATTCGCAATCCCAACATTTCCCGGCGCACAATAGACCTTCTCGGCCTTCGGACTCTGGGCAAGCTTCCAACAAAGCGCATGCTCCCTTCCGCCGCTTCCTATCACAAGAATTCTCATGGTTCTACCTGTAAAATAGTTTATTGAATGGCGTAATTTAGCATCAAAATTCAGCCTTGATAATCAATATTGACAGTTTTTGCTTTTCAATGGAGGAAATCTCATCCTGTGCAAGAACTTTTTTCGAACTTGATCGGTTTGCCTGCAAAACACTGCCTTTTTACTTCTTAAACAATAGAACCTCCGAGCCTTTCCCTTTCTTTGAAATTTTCTCGATCGGGATGCCGGTCTCACGGTGGATGATGTCCAAGATCCTCGAGGTGCAGAAACCGCCCTGGCATCTGCCTGTGCAGGCGCGGGCTGCAAACTTTATGCCGTCAAGGGTGGTGTGTCCGCTCCTGACTGCCGCGATTATCTCCGCCTCGGTTATGTTCTCGCAACGGCAGACTAGCTTGGAGTAATTTTTGTCCTGTGCAATGAGCTTCTCGATCATCGCGTAATCCCTGCTTTCCACAAGCGGCCTGATTTTGGGAACAGCTGTTCTATTAGGACAAAAATTATCTTTCTTTTTAAGCTGAAGTCCTCCATCAACCAGAATATTCCGGATCATCTCCGCGATCGCGGGAGATGCTGTTAGGCCGGGAGACTGGATGCCTGCGGCGTTTATAAATCCTTTGACAGACGTCTTCCCGATTATGAAATCTCCGCCGGTGGCGGCCGGCCTGAGTCCGACGAATGAAGTTATTATGTCAGTGGCCCTGATTGCGGGAACCATTTTCTGGGCGTTCTTGAAAACTGCCTCGAGTCCGGATCTTGTCGTGCTGAAATCAGTCCTGCTTTCGATGTCTTCCGCTGTCGGACCGACCATGACAGGTCCGTCGACGGTAGGAATTACGAGGAGACCTTTTGATTTTTCAGATGGAACCGGGAATATAACTCTCCTGACGAGGCCGCCCACTCTCCTATCGAGCAGGTACTCCTCCCCTTTTCTGGGGAGAATCTTGAAACCGCCAACACCTGCGAGTTTCGCAATTTCGTCGGAATAAATACCCGCAGCGTTCACAATAAATTTTCCGGAAAGGGAAATTCCTTTGTCCGTTACAATTTCTAGGAATGCCCCTTTCCGGAAAATTTTCTTAACCTTATTGTCCAGGAAAATTTTTACACCATTTGCCTTGGCGTTTTCGATGAGGGCGAAACAATATTCATATGGACCGACAATGCCGGCGGTGGGTGCATGAAGGGAGCCGAGAATGTCGGGGTTGAGGTTGGGCTCGAGTTCCAGCGTGCGTTCACGTCCGAGCAGTTCGACACCGCTGATTTCGTTCTGAACGGCGCGCTGGTAGTACTTGTGGAGGATCTGGAGTTCGTCCTCTGAGAATGCTACCATGAGTTCGCCGCGGCGTTCGAACGGGAACCCGAGTTCGGAGAAAAGCTTGTCGAACATGCGGTTGCCGTCCGCCTCGAGTTTCAGCTTGAGGGTTCCAGGCTGTGAATGGAATCCGGCATGTACGATCCCGGAGTTCGCCTTGCTTGTTCCAAAGGAGACGTCCTCTTCCTTCTCGATGACTGCGACCTTGAGCTGGTAACGCGAGAGTTCCCTGGCGATTGCCGCCCCGACAACGCCCGCACCTATGACAATGATGTCGAATTTATTTTTCATGTCCTAATAAAATACAATGCAATCTTTGGAAATACAGCTTGATTCCGTAATGCGTCAATGTCGGGGCGCTCCTGTCGGCTTGCCCGGCAGGGATTGAAGAGGGGGCAATAAAAGCATAATATTACAGCAGTATCATGCTTGCCATATGATAGTTATGACAATACTGGCCAACATGGCATTGACTTAATTATTTAAATATATTATAATATCATCAAAGCGCTTTGATAAAACAAGGAGCAGGATATGCCAAAGAAGGTCACAATATCGACGGTCGCGGAAAAGGCGGGAGTCTCCTGCAGTACCGTCTCCCATGTCCTGAGCGGAAACCGTCCGATAAGTAAAAAAATCTGTGACAGGGTGCGCAGGGTCATAAAGAAGCTCGGATACGCCCCTAATCCGCTTGCCCGCGGGCTTGCCTTGAACAAGACAATGCAGATCGGGGTGCTCATAGAGGGAATTGCGAACAGCATCTCTTCCGTCTCCGTAGAATCAATCGAAAGAACCTTGAGAGAGCATGGATACAGGATATTCCTGGGCATATGCGGAAAAGACCGGACCGTGGCCCTGTCCTACCTGAGGGAGTTCTCATCGGGATTTGCCGATGGTGTGATAAACATGGTCCCGCAGATAGGCGCCATGGAGGCGGTCAGGGAATGCAGGGGGATTCCTGTCATCACGTATATCCGTCCTTGCAAGGGAGCCCCTGTCTTATTTGATTCGGAAAAAGGAGGCATGCTTGCCACGGAACACCTCTGGACTCTCGGGCACAGGAAGATCGGGCTGATATCCGTAAAGGAATTCGCTCCTGAAGTGAAATGCGACGGACGTGAACTGGGATACCGGCGCTTTTTCGCGGAGAAAAACGTTGAGGTGGACGAAGCGCTTGTCATGCCGGGGGACAACACTGTCGAAAGTGGATATGCTCTGGCGGACAAGCTATACAAGGCTGGTGCTTCGGCTATTTTCGCTTCAAATGACATGATGGCCGCCGGTGTGATTCAGTGGGCGCATGATACCGGCGTCAACATTCCACGGGATCTCTCCGTTGTCGGCTTTGATGATTCACCTGTCGCCCAAATTGTATCACCACGCCTGACCAGTGTTCAACTGCCAGTAGAGGTTCTGATGGAAAAAACAGTGGTGGCTCTTATTGACAGGATAGATGGAAAGGAATTCCCAAAACAGGAAATTATCGAGCCTGAACTCATAGTAAGGAATTCAACCGGCTGCTTTGGTGCGCGTAAAACATAATAAGACAGATAGGAGGAATACATGAAAACAGCAAAAAGATTCACCTTGATTGAACTTCTTATAGTTATTGCGATAATCGCAATCCTCGCGGCTATGCTCCTGCCGGCGCTGAAGAACGCGAAAAATCTAGCCCGGAGGACAGTATGCCTGGGGAATCTACGGCAAATAGGGCTTGGAGTCGCCACTTATGCTTCGGATTACAATTCGCAAATGCCAGTTAATCACAACTACATGGGATACTACAATCGTAATGCCTGGTATGGCGGCGCCTGGTATAATTACGGTCTTCTGTATGACGGTGAATATGTCAAGACGCCGGAATCCCTATACTGTCCTGATTTTAAAGGATCAAACAGTGGAGGTATCCCGCCGTATGGGAATGTTAAGGATTCCTGGAAACCGGCTCCAAATGTTGCAACATTGTGGATTTCCTACGATTACCTCATCCCTCATATTCAAAATGCCCAGAACCCTTTCACCGGAGCCTTCAATTTTACATATAAGACACGATCTGCAAGGGGCTGGGTATTTGATGGTGATGAAGGGAATTTCAAGTCTTGGACCGCTAATATCGGAGATGTCGGTTCAATGGTGATTGGCAGCGATCTTTTATATAATCTTCCAAGTTGGACTCATGCAGATGCGAAAGGATTTAATGTTCTGTTCGGAGATGGAAGTTCAACATGGAAAACAACCAGTCTTGCATTGAATGGGAATGTGTGGCCGGGATACTGGGCCGGAGGCACCCGTTCCATGCACTGGTTTATGGCGGATTTCACAAGTCATGATATGTATTTTTAAACAGGAGGGCGGATAAAAAATGAAATTCATTGTCGGGGCATTGATTGCGGGAAGTATCGGGTTTTCATTTTTGGCGACAAAGTCTGTAGTTGCGGATACCTTAAAATCTGAAGATATTGAAACTATTGATGCATGCGAAAGTTTCAATATCAATGACTGGTGGCTTGGCGGCACAAAAATATCAGTTGAGACTTCTCCGGAATTAGTCAAAGAAGGTAAAGGAAGCCTGAAGATCGTTTATCCTGTTGATCAAAATCATGAAACGGGATGGCTCGCTGTTACAAAGCATTCTTTAAAAATGAAGAAACCAAAAGAAATTATTTTCTGGGTCAAGCCTGACGCGCCATATATATCACCGCAAATAATAGACAGTGACGGTACTCAAGTTGGAACAGATATTGATAATTTGAAAATTGGCGAGTGGAATATAGTCTGTGTCAGGGTTGAAGACATGGGCATGATCAACAAAGGCAAGGATGGAGTGTTGTCGGATCTGGACAAGTTGACATTTGCCGTCCATCCCCATAAATCTGGTTTCAAGGAGTCGAAAGATTATATTTATTATTTTGACAATATCACCATGATTCCGGCTGAGGAGAAGACGCTAAAATAAAGCACACTTTTTTTAGTAGAACAACAAACTTTCAAGGAGAACCTATGCCGAATACATTTTATCGTTCACTGATGGCGGCCGCATTGTCGGCGGCTTGTATTTCCCCCCTGTGCGCCAAGGAATTGACAAAGTATGAATGCGTCAAATCATCAAATCCTATTGCCGTTGACGGCAGCTTGCTGGACTGGGCGGACGCCGTTCCCGTGTACTGCGACAAGGACGAACAGAAAAACCTCCCTCTGTTCACCGGCGCCAATGATTTGGCAGTCAAAGCCTATCTCATGTGGGACGATACCTATCTTTATTTTGCAGTTGATGTTGACGATGATAAATACTGCCAGAACGAGACTAAGTCATCAGTGTGGCTCGGGGACAGCGTCCAGTGCATATTCGATGTGCCTGAAACCGAGAAGATTCCATTCAGTGAATATGAAATAGCAATGACAAAGAAAGGACCGAGCATATATGCCGCCAGCGGTGCGCCCGTGGAGGATATCAAGCTTGCCATATCGAAAAAAGAAGGTAGCGAAGGGTTTACCTACGAGATGGCGATTCCATGGAAGACATTGAAAATCAATCCTGCGGAAGGAAAGGAACTTGGATTTACATTCCTGGTGAACGACAATGATGGGAATGGCAGGGAAGGTTGGATTGAGTGGACGCCCGGCATTGCCGTGTCAAAAGATCCCTCTACATTTGCACGAATCACGCTTGTTCCTGGAAAAAAAGGAAAGGATCCCGTACGCGGACAGATGACGTTCAAGAAGTCCTATTATGAGATGGGGGACAAGATCGACTACGCAGCATACCTGCAATCCGACCTGGCGATATCCGGCAAGTTAAGGATTGATGTCCTCAAGGACGGAGGCATAGTCAAATCAAATTCCTCCGACGTGGCTCTTTCCCAGGGCATAAACAAGTTTTCCAATGACCTTGATGTAACCGGACTGGACAGCGGCGCCTATGGCATCCGCGCCTACATGCCTGCAAACGGAGCCGATGTCCTTTTTGCATCCAGCAATATAACGCTGGTTGATGTTGAAAAGACCAAGGCCTACATACGGACGCTGAAGGACAAATGCACCGCGCTTGGGAAAATAATAGATGAAGGGAAGGCAAAGAAGATAGACATGTCCTACGCGCTTATGCATAAAACCGTAGGCGATGTCTTTTCAACTTACGCCGAAAAAGATCTCGGCGAAAAACTTTATGAGGATGTAGAAATAAACACGGCGTATCTAAACCAGATGCTTGACAAAGCGCTGGAGTCGGGCGCCAGCTTCCTGAAAAATCCTGATATGGACATGTATGTTCCTGATTGTGATGTCAAATCACTGAAAATCAAGAACGGCTCTTTCTATACTAAGAACAATGAACCTGTAATGCTGGTGGGTGCTGTAGGCTGGTGGGAGGCAAAGGATTTTTCGACTGCGGCAGATATCGGGTTCAACGTGATAAATTCAGAAATAGGGCCGTCCGCGATTTTGCATGACGAGGCTAGGATGGACATGGGGGGAGTTGATAATGTGCGGAGACAGATGGATTTATGCAGGAAAAACAATCTTGCCTACAATTTGCTTCTCTCTATCCATTACTTCCCCGGCTGGGCTTGTAAGAGATATCCGGAGATTCTGACGAGAGGCAGCACTCCCGAGAAGGTAAACACCCCTCCTGAAGGCAATAACTTCATGCCTGTGAGGCTGGACGACAAGAATGCACGGGGCATATACGAAAAATATCTCACAACGCTTATACCTGCTGTAAAATCTCCGGACACGCTCGTCTCATATTGCCTGGCTAACGAATCGATATACTATGATTACAACGATTACAACGACAAGGCGTTAAAGCAGTTCAAGCTTTATCTCGAAGACAAATACAAGACGATTGACACACTTAACGGGGCATGGAGCACAAAATATCCGGATTTCGGAAGCGCAGCCGTTTTGCCCCAGTATATCATAGTGACGCCAAAAAAAAGTGAGATCACGCAGGCGCAGTGGCATGAGTGGCTTTCGTTCAATCAGTATCGTGTTACAGGATTCTTCACATGGATGCAGGGCATCATAAAGGCAAATGATGGAAACACATTCACCCACCTTAAAGTTCCAAGTGCCGGAGGCGGGAGAAATGGTGTTGAAGGGGAGCAGATATCGGATCTCTGCGATATAAGCGGCCTTGATTGCGGCTGTGAATATCCAGACAAGGAATACGCGTTTGATTTCATGGCCGGGATGATGATCTACGATTTCTACCGCTCCGTAAACCCCGGAAAGCCCGTCTTTGATTCCGAGATGCATTTTACCGGAAGATCATACGCCCCTGAAAAATATTTCTACGCGCAGATATTGCTTTCTTATCTACATGGCGTCGATGCAAATGGAATCTGGGTATGGAATCGCAAGCTGAAGATGTACCGCTCCATTTTGACAGAGCCCATGCGGATGAAATCCATGGGCAAGGCTGCTCTCGACTTAAGACGGCTCGCCAAATATGTGGACGCGTTCCAAAACAATAAAGCACCTATTGCCATTTTATGGTCACAGTCCTCGATCCTCTCTTTAAATGCCGATGAACACACGGACGCGCTCAAGGGTGTCTACCAAAATATTTATTTCCTTAACACCCCGACCGACTTTATAACTGAAAAGCGGATATTGGACTCAAAGCTGAAGGATTACAGGATACTTGTCATCCCTTCCGCTTTTTATGTCAACGACAGTGTTTATGACAGGATTGCGGATTTCGCAAAAAACGGAGGCCTTGTAGTTGTTTCAGGAGACGATTCACTCAGGTTCAATGAATATGGGAAGGAGCGAGATCTGTCTTCCTTCTATAATATCGCCACGGTAAAAAGAGTGGCGAAAGTTGAAGACTGCCGTGATGCGGTGAAAGGCAATCTCGGAAAAATCAACATTGACCGGGAGATTGCGCTTGGCATGAAAACATCATCGGGATATGACACCGGCGATATGGACGGCATTGAATACCGCTCAATCAAGAACGACGCAAAGACCATATGTTATGTAATAAATCTTAAGAAGGAAAAAGCAGCATTTACCCTTATGAAAAAGGACGGGAAACCGGTCATGAAGAGCAAGGATCTGATAAGCGGAAAACACCTTGGAGACGAGATAATCCTGGAAAGCATGGACGTGCTTATGCTTGAGGTTGTCGTTAAATAATAAATGGAGAAATGCATTATGAAGATGGGCAGAATTCTTATTCTTGGCAACAGCATTACAAGGCACTCCGGACTCGAAGGCAGCGGGTGGGAGCTGAAAGATTGCGGCATGGCCGCGAGTGCTCCGGAAAAGGACTATGTGCATCTGCTGCTTAAGCGGTTTACCGACGCCGCAGGCTGCCAGGCCCCGGAGTCACTGGTTGAAAACATCGCCAAATTTGAACGGGAGTATGACACATATGACGTTGCCGGATTTTTCAAACGCCATGCCGAATTCAAGCCGGATATCATAATTATGGCAATCGGTGAAAATGTGCCGCCTCTTGAAACTAAAGAGGCGAAACTCAATTTTCACAAGGCTATGACTTTACTGCTGAAAGTGCTAAATCAGGATTCAAACTCGTCCATTTTCGTGCGGAGCTGCTTCTGGGAAGACAAAGCCAAGGATGATATCCTGCGGCGTGTATGCGAAGAAGCCGGTGGAACATTTGTCAGCCTTGTCGGCGTGGACAAAGACAAATCCAATTTCGCGCATTCGGAACGCACTTTCTCAAACGTCGATGTCGGCAATCACCCAGGCGACAAGGGCATGAAATCCATCGCGGACGTAATCTGGAAAGCGGTGGAGAACCGGCGGAAGCGTGCAACGAAGCAAAAATCATGAAGGGAAGGATTTTATTGTTATGACGACGACATTCAATTTCGAAGATGGCATGAGGCTTGGAGCCTCGCATCTTGAGGCCATGGTTGATCAGCAGGGACGTACATATTTCGATGTATTTCTGACTAATCCCGCCGAGGCGGTGACAGACTGGCCGGATTTTATTGATCTTCCCGCCCGGTATCTGGAGGCGGCGGTCATGGTGGAACCGGTCTTGAACCATCCGGTAAGCACCAAGTCCGTTTTGCGCAAGAGGCTGTTTTCATTTATAAAACCCGACGGACTGGCATATCGCCCTGACTCGCCTATTTCAAAGCCTATTGCCGAACTGTTCGATCAGGCGCGCCTGCTTTACATGTTGAACAGCTTTCTCATGGCGGATCCATCGGACAAGGAAATCCGCAGCCATCTGGAGAACATGTGTTCAGGTCTGTACAAGAAGGCAACATTTATTGAAGACTATGCGTACATTGAAAAAATAGAAGTTTATTTTGGCGGAACATTGATACGATCCCTGGTTCAAGCAGGAATAGTTCTGGACGAACCGCGCTGGATTGATTTTGCCGGCGCCATTTCCAGGGGAATCGTCTATCACTCCGAACATTTTCTGCCCGATGGCAGTTTCAGCGGGCACGTACATGGACATCTTGGCGCCGTTGCCGGAATTCTATCCTATGCAGTTGTTTCAGGCGACACCCGCCTGAAAGACTGGTCCCGTGCTGTTTTCGACTGGTCCCGCTCCATCAGCTCATCATTTGGATTTATCCCTGAAGTCGCCAACCGGAAGGATGATGTAGTCGCGTGCGAGACCTGTACGTTGATGGACTACCTTGATCTGGCTCTTCTTCTGGGTCGGCATGTGGACGGAAAATATTGGGACATCGTTGAAAAGGCAGCCCGGAACCATCTTGTTGAAAGCCAGATCCGTGACACTTCCTGGCTTGCTGAAAAGCAGGACGCTGCCGATGAGGATGGCATTATCCGCAAAAATCTCCGACAGCGACTGCAGGGAGCGTTTGCCGGATGGAGCGCCCCCCACGCCATGCTGGCGTATGAGGAGGAACTCTGGCCTGACTGGATTCGTACGGAGGAAATGCGCCCGCGGTATCTGAATAAAATCAGGGCCGTGCAAAACTGCTGCGCAGGAGGGGGAATCCGGGCGTTGCACCAGGTATGGAGCAACATAACCACGTTCAAGGACAACAGACTTGATGTGAACATGCTTGTCGACAAGGCAATCCCTCAGGCGAGAATCACCAGCTTCATCCCTTTTGAAGGGCGTGCAACAATCAAACCGTCCTGCGACTGCCAAGTACGTTTCCGTGTCTCGCAGGATGTTCAATTCAAGGATGTACACACAACCTTGAATGGGAGGAATCACAAGGCGACACAGGACGGAGCCTTCATAAATGCCGGCAAGCTGAAGGATGGAGACGTGCTGGAAATAAAATTCCCATTGCCGTCCCGCAAGGAAGATTTCGTAATCGGGAATAATGGATTCCAGCAGTATCGGTTCCAGGCGGAATGGAAAGGCGACACGGTCGTCGGAATAACACCCGATCCCGGCAACGCTGCAACCGGAATTTCGCGCATCAAAAACAACCAGGTGAAACTTTATTACGGTTCCGACGCCCCGGGGATGATTTACCAGCGGAACTCATACAGGACATGTCCAGATGATCTTTCGGCCTCATCCCCAGCAATGGATACGGGAAGCATCGATTGGTACAGCCTCAGGACGCAAGGATGCCCCTGTTTTGTTTGATACGGAAAAGGGAGGCATGCTTGCCACGGAACACCTCTGGAATCTCGGCCATAAGAAAATTGGATTGATATTCGTAAAGGAATCTGCGGCGGACGTGAATTAGGATACCGGCGATTTTTTGCAGAGAAAAACATTGAAGTGGATGAATCCCTTGTCATGGAGGGAAACAACACTATCGGAAGCGGATATGCTCTGGCGGATAAACTATATAGAGCCCGTCCATAAAAACAGCTTTTTGTGGACGGGCTCTACTTACGGTTCGTAAATAGCTCCGCTGGAAATATCTTGTTTTATAATGCACTCCTCCTGGATGACAAACAGGAGGAAGGTGTTTTTTTAGAGACTTTCTTTTCCTGGGTGGGTTTGATATGGTTCTTGCCCCAAGCAAGTCAATCATTACAAACCTCGAAAAATTCATGAAAAATGTCATCCTATAGAATAAGGATAAATAAAAAAACATGGCTTTTTCTTTTTAAGATGATACTCTATGCGGGAGATGTGTATGAAAAAAACAGTCTATCTGGACACAACGGTATTAAGCTATCTCTTTGATGAGAGGGAAAGCCTCAGGTCTTTGACCGAACTGACGCGGAGGTGGTGGAAAACCCAGAGGCGCGGCTACCGTCTTTTTCTCTCAGCGGAAACACTGGCCGAGCTTGAAAATGGGAACTATGACCACAAGGCGCAGTCTCTCAAGGAGGCGGCATCCATTGAAATACTGCGGAGAACTGACGACATAGAAATAATTGCAAAGGTGTATGTGGACAATCTGCTGATGCCTAAAAAAGTTGAAGGAGATGCCATACATCTGGCTTATGCTTCGGTTTACAAGATGGATTTTTTGCTGACATGGAATTGCAACCACCTTGCCAATGCGAATAAGAAGCAGCATATCCGCATTATCAACACCAAGCTTGGCCTGGCTGTACCTGAAATAACAACTCCGATGGAACTTTTCAGGGAGGACATGTCATGAGAATGCCTGCAAATACTTTGCTGGAAGAGAAACGGCGCACTCAGAAGCACATGGCTCGTGAAGCTGATTATAACGTCAAAAACCTGCATGACAATGTGGACAAGATCGTAAAAGAAATGGCTGACGAATACGGCATCACCCTGAAATACGCCAATCTCAAGCCGTCTATTGACAAGCGTACCGTGAAGGGACGTAATAAGTGCGGTTAAAATTTACCAGAGAAACGCATACAGGACATGTCCAAATGATCTTTCGGCCTCAGGGTGCAAGGGAAAAACAAAAAATGACGGATCTCTTGCTTTCCATCTTCAACTGACTAATTCAT
>JBAQUG010000109.1:0-21652 GCA_049297395.1 Victivallales bacterium
ACATGGTTCGAATGTTTTATTGTTGTGCCGCCGCCCTGCGGGGGCTGAAAATTATATTTTATTATTCATCATCCCCACGCTTACGCATGGGGCTTCCGCCTTCGCTAAGATGCTACGGCGCGACAGGGAAGCACGTACCTACTTAACGCGCAAATCCGCCCCAGGCGGACTACTATCAACGGAATACGCCAGTAATTGAAGAATTATTGGAGTTCCAACTTTTCAGATCCCGGAATTTCTCTTCCCTCCTTTGCGTTATTCGCAGTTAAACCTATCTTATCCGGATGGATGACTTAAATCTGACAAATTCAGTTGGCACTCAGGAACGCGGGCACATTCTCGACCATACCCTGCGCGGCGAAATCAAGAATGTCGTATACACCAGCGACGACGAGACATATACTGTCCTGAAACTTATCGACGCGAAAGGGGCCGAGCACGTCGTCGTCGGTCCCATTACCGGTGCTTATGCTGGACAAGGAATAGAAGTAAGCGGCATCTGGGAAAACCACCGCGAACATGGCCGCCAGTTCAAGGCGAAATCCTACAAATACATCCTTCCAAGCACCGCTGATGGCATCAAGCGCTACCTGTCATCCGGCCTTATCCCCGGCATCGGTCCGAAATATGCAGAGGCGATAGTGAACAAGTTCGGGGATAAGACACTGGATGTCCTCGACAACTATTCCGGCAGGCTGAATGAAATTCCGGGCCTGGGTAAGAAACGGGTCGAGATGGTCAGGTCCGCCTGGAAGGAACATGAACACAAACGCGATATCTTCATCTTCCTCCAGAGCCTTGGAATAAGCACCGCCTACGCAGTAAGGATCTACAAGGTCTACGGGGACAAGTCGCCCCAGGTGGTCAGGGACAACCCCTACCGTCTCGCCGAGGAAGTCGATGGGATGGGATTCATAATGTCTGACAAGATCGGCGCCAGCCTCGGGCTCAAGAAGACCGATGACGCAAGGCTTTCCTCAGGGGTCCTCTATTCCCTTAACCGGCTGGGCGAGGCAGGACATGTCTGCTATCCTGAATCCGAATTCATCAAGAACACTTCAAAACTCCTCGATGTCGAGGAAAGCCACGCATCCCTGGGGCTGGAAATAGCGATCAAAAAAGGATACGCTGTCAGGGAAATCATAGATGAGACTTCCGACGGCGTACTCGCCAGGAAGATGATCTACAGTTCCAACCTTTACAACGCAGAAAAGGAATTGTCATCGCTGATCGCCAAGTTGAGCAAGGTGAAAGTACACCACGGCCAGAAAATAAAAGAAGCACCCTCGGATTTCAAGATCCATTTCAATTCCGGACAGCTCGACGCTGTTACCGGCGTCTCCAATTTCCCGCTGAGCATAATCACCGGCGGACCGGGCGTAGGAAAGACGACCGTCGTCGGCGAAATCGTAAGGCGTGCGAAGATCGCAAGGCTGAAAGTCTATCTCGCGGCTCCGACCGGACGCGCCTCGAAACGTCTCAGCGAATCATGCAGGTCGATCGCCATGACAATCCACAGGATGCTGAAATGGGAACCGGATAAGAGATCTTTCTACTATGGTTCAAAGAACGCCCTGCCCTGCGATCTGCTGATCGTAGATGAAGTTTCAATGCTCGACATCCCTCTCGCACTTTATCTTTTCAGGGCCGTGGCCCAGGGGACGACTGTCGTGATGGTCGGGGATTCCGACCAGCTCCCGTCCGTCGGTCCTGGAACTTTCCTGGCCGACATGATCATGTCCGGCAAAGCCAAGGTCACGCATCTGACGCAGATCTACCGCCAGAAGGAGGGCAGCAGGATAATAACAAACGCCCATGCCGTCAATTCCGGCCGCCTGCCTGACATAAGCCCAGCCCAAAAAAATGTCCTGTCAGATTTCTACTGGATCGAACAGGACGAGCCGGAACAGGTACTAGGCACAATCTCTGAAATGGTCCGCGAAAGGATCCCGAAGAGATTCGGGTTCAACCCCATGCAGGACATACAGGTGCTTAGTCCGATGAACCGAGGTTCATGCGGGACTATAGCCCTCAACAAGGCGCTCCAGGCCGAGTTGAATCCTGAAGACAAGCACCGTTTCCATTTCACTTTCGGCGACCAGATCTACAGGTCCGGCGACAGGGTCATGCAGACCTCGAACAATTATGACAAGGGTATTTTCAACGGCGACATGGGCAGGATTGCCAGCATAATTCATGAGGACAAGAAATTCCGCGTCGCATTCGAGGGGAACCTGGTCGACTATGATTTCATCGAGGCAGACCAGTTGAACCTCGCCTACGCGATAACTGTCCACAAGTCGCAGGGCAGCGAATTTCCCGCAGTGATAATTCCGCTCCTGACACAGCATTTCATGATGCTGCAGAAGAACCTGCTCTACACGGGAATGACAAGGGCGAAGAAGCTGCTGGTGATCATCGGCAGCAAGAAGGCGCTTGCAATGGCCGTCAACAACACACGGCTTGAGCCGAGATTCTCCATGCTCCTGGACAGGCTGAAGAAATTCTGACTTGGAATTTTCCCCATACCTCCGGGGATACTTGCCAAACACCATATCTACGGTTACTCTTATATGGAAATTCAAAATTCAACAAGGATATAAATGCGCAACATAAATACAATTTACATTTCAATGCTGATGCTGATGCTGCTCCAGGGATGCAAGATGTTCGCTATTCCCGACGATATCGATCCGATAAACGAGATCCCGATGTATGGAGGAGAGCGTGTACCTTTTGAGAACAAGAAGTTCGATGAAAGTACAAAAGCCGCAGATGACGGATGGGACCGCCTGTTCATCCAGAAAGACCTCCGGAACGCCATGAAGTTCTTCAACCAGGCCTGGATGTACAACTGCGACAATCCCAAAGCCTACTGGGGCATGGGGCTTGTCACCGGCATTGAAGCTGTGGACGAGAAAGACACCACCGTGAGGATGAACAAGATCGACATGTCGATCAAGCTTCTCCAGAAGGCCCTGGAACTGGATGCAGGCAACGTGTCGATAATGAGTTCGATAGGCAAGGCGTATATTGACAAGGCATGCCGACTGGAAGACAAGGCTGAAAAAGGCGTGAATCTCAAGAAAGCCGAGGAGATATTGACAGCTTCTTCGAAACTGGCACAAAGAGGGAGCACCTATTTCAACTTGTCCATATGCCTATACCATCAGGAAAGATACGAGGATGCATGGAAAATGCTCCAGAGGGCGAACGATCTTAACTATAAGATTCCGCCGGACTACCTGAACAATCTGAAAAACAGGCTGAACAAGTAAAAAATGGATTTGAATCAGACACTCGGATATCTGGAAAATGTCTTTGCAGATTTTTTCGGGAACATCAAGATAGTTGAAAAAGGACTGCTCGGATTCCAGGGCAGCTATGTAGAACTGCTGACCATTCTTTCGCTTGGGCTGCTGGCGGTAGTCCCGGTAATCGTGTCTTCAAAACACCGCCAGACGTTCCGCCACCTCAACCAGGCATTCGGGATAATAATCTTCATCTTCGTGGTGTTCACCTGTCTCGGCGTCTTTGGAATGATAAGGAACTTCCACCGCGGACTGAACGAAATTGGAAGGGAGAACATAGTTGCACTGTATTATCTGTCCGTGCCACTGACAATCCTGGCAACCTCCATGATTTTCGGAGCGACGTTCTGCGGCTGGATCTGCCCGACCGGCTCAATCCAGGAGTTCATCAGCATATTCACGGGGAAATGGTGGGCCGGCCGGAAAAAGAAGGGATTCCCTTTTTCATGGTGGATGCTCGGGTCTTCAATTGCGGTCCTGGCAATCTTCCTCGTATGGATGTGGCGGCTGAGCGTGACCAGGTCATTTTTCGTGGAGGACTCCAGCATATACTGGTCGGAAGTGCTGATATTGCTCCTTTTCATACTTGCCTGGAAGCAGAAGGAATGGGACAGGAAGCTGAGGAAGCTGAAAATTCTGTCGTTCTGGATAATCGTCGCCGCCGCGCTGATGAGCATACGCATCACCTCTCCAGTCCATCTCGGGTTCGCCAAGGTCTACGATCCTGCATCGTTCCTGGCAACTGTCATGGTGGTGCTTGCAGCACTTGCGGTTCCGCGCGTATGGTGCCGTTATCTTTGTCCATGGAAGGTGGCGATCGCATGGGCGGCGAAGCACAGCGCCCGCAACCTTGAGTTCACGCCGGAAAAGTGCACGCACTGCGGGAAATGCACATATGTCTGCGAGATCGACGCCGTTGAAGAGGGAAAAATTGATCCGAAGGAATGCCTGATGTGCTTCAAATGCGCCGACATATGCCCGACTGGCGCAATCCATGTTTCCGAAAAATGGTGCGCGGAATGCGGGAATGCAAAACACCATATTAAATTCGAAGCACAAAATCCGAAATCCGAAACAATCTCGAAATAATGCAAATCCTAATCCTCAAAACAATCCTCATCCTTGCTTTTGTCTGTTCATTTCTGCCGCAGGTATTCTCCGATGACAAGTTCAACGGCTGGGCATCCATGCGCGGAACCCCCGACTGCAAGGCCTCGGTCGAATGGCAGCCCGCAAAGGACGAGATCCTGCAGGAATGGCATTACAAACCTGATTCAAACAAGTCCAGGCGCTACAAGCAGGAACTTGCAGTATGGGCCTCGCCAGCACTGGCGGTCATAAACGGGACTCCGATGGCGTTCATCGGAGGAGCCGATCAGACAATGCACGCCATCGACCTTGAAAGACGGGAGGAAACATGGTCGAAGATAAGCAATGCGGAAATCGCAAATGCCCCAGTTGTCGCGGATGTTGAAGGGAGGAAAATTCTTTTCTGGGCCTCTTCCGACAGGACACTATACGCGAATGACGCATTTACAGGCGAAAAAATATGGACCAGGGAGCTTGTCCCTCCTTCAAACACGCTTGGGAACGTACAAGTATCTTCTCCACTTTTCATCAAGGACAGGCTTTTCATATGTTTCTTCGCATACGACAAGTCGCTTGCGCGGAATTCGCAGAAGGCCTGGCTCTTGGAGATCGGCGTCCCAGATGGCTCGATAAAATGGAAGTTCGAGATCAGCCAGGGGCCTGTGAATTCACCGAACGGGATTGAAATCGATGGAAAAACAATTGTCTATACTGTCGCCAGAAAAGGGCTCATGCAGGCATTCGATGTCACCCAGGGAGCCCCCTCTCCCCTCTGGCAGTTCCAGATGCCGCACGAGGTCCTGGGTTCGCCATGCGTGTACAAGACCGATTCCAGGACAATGATTTTCCTGGGTTCGAAATACGGGAACCTGATCGCTGTCGATGCAATGACAGGCAGGGAGCTATGGCAGAGGATGGCGGGCAACTGGATCGACAATACAGTTTGCGCCGGGAAAGCAGGGAAAAACCATATTGTCATAGCCGGTTCCTACGACTGCAACCTCTATGCGTACGACGCAGAGGACGGTTCACTCATCTGGAAAACTCCGTTGGGCGGAGAAGTCTATTCAGCTCCGTGTCTTGCAAACATCAACGGAAATGTCTCAGTCATCGCAGCCGCGCTCAACAACCATATTTATGTAATCGGCGCGAAATACGGCGACATCCTAACGTCATATTTCACCGGCAATCCAGTCTGGGACAAGATCGCCAAAGGCGAAACCCTCTGGGGGAGCCCTGCGGTCATCGAGGCTGGAAGGGAAAGCTCACTTGTCCATGGCTCATACAGCGGAACGGTCTATCTGCTGCCTCTGGCGAAGGAATGCACTTTGCAGGCCGCTGCGAGATCCGCAAAAGGTCTCTGGATCAGCCTGCTGGTTGTTGCAGTTGTGTTCTTAGGCGTTATCTTACCAATTATAATTAAATTAAGATGAAATTCATATGACAGATAAAACTATAGAAGGGAAAAAAATGTCCCTCTGGGAGCATCTTGAGGAGCTCCGGTGGATTCTCTTCAAGATCATTGCGCTGGTGCTTGTCGCCACCGGACTTGGACTCTCCTTCATCAATCAGATACTGGAAATACTCATAGGCCCCTTGAATGAGCTTATCCTGAAAAACGGAGTGATTCTGAACCAGGCCGGACCTTTCGACGGTGTAATGATCAAGATGAAGGTGGGAATCCTCACGGGAATAGTCGTCAGCATCCCATTCGTGATACTGTTGATCTGGTCGTTCATCGCCCCTGGATTGAAGCAAAGGGAAAGGGACTCGTTCTGGTGGATATTCTCCTCCATAACAATTCTTTTCCTGATAGGCATCATCGCCGGTTATTTCGCATTATATATTGTCATGCCCGTCCTGGTCTCATTCGGCGTGGAAGGAGTACAGAACTGGTGGAGGATCAGGGAATATATCGACTTCGTTTTCGTATGGCTCCTAGGTGCCGGACTCATGTTCCAGCTGCCTCTTGTTGTCGTGATACTTGTCAGGCTCAGGCTTGTCAAGCTGGCTACTCTCAAGAAAATGAGGAAATATGCCATTGTAGCGGCTTTCGTGATTTCAGCCATAATAACCCCGACCCCGGACGCCATAAGCCAGTTCATTGTGGCAGTCCCCCTCTACCTTCTCTATGAAATTGGTATATTTGTTGCTTCATTACAAAAAATCGAAAACGATGATACTGTATAGATATCATTGAATGGACAAGCTCCATACTAAAAACGACGGGAGGTCTTTATGTTGGGTTACCAGGAACTGATCATTATTTTCCTTATAGTTCTTCTTATTTTCGGTGGCAGCAAGATCCCGGAACTCGCTCGCGGTCTTGGCAAGGGGATAAATGAGTTTAAAAAGGCCAAGGACGGCATCAAGGACGAGATTGAGAAGGAAGTCACCAAGGAAAGCTCTGATAAAAAGGACCAGAAGAAGGAAAAAAACGACAAGGACTCGAACAAGATCACCTGACTTCTTATCCCGTAATTTCAATTACCGTTTGAATCTTGCGAACTTCGCACTATTATTACCCGCCCTATTTCATGGTGGATGTAGCTCAGTTGGTTAGAGCGCTTGGTTGTGGCCCAAGAGGCCGGGGGTTCAAGTCCCCTCATTCACCCCATTCTTTTAGCCTAATTATTGACCTTTGAAACTGCCTTAGGAGCCGTACAGAAATAACTTTTACATTTGCTGGCAGGAATTCGCATTTTATTAGATGTAAATATTCACTGAACGAACATAGTCCAGTGAATATTTACCGTCTGTATTTCCCGTCAAATGCCCAAGTTATTTTTAGAGGATCCTAAGCGTATATAAAATCCGAAATTCGAAGCACGAAATCCGAAACAAGCTCGAAAAATAATCTTAATTTTTAAAACAATGTTTGAAACATTTGAAATTTAATTAATTTCGAGTTTGGGTTGCGGGCAGAGTCCGCCTTAAAGGTTATCTTTACTCCTTGACTATCGATCAATACCGTTTATAGCACTTATATTGATACCATTATAAATCCTTAAGGAATCACAATGAACACACTTGCAGCTTCAGAAATAAAACGCAGAGGCATCGGGGCGGTGGATTCGCTTCTTGACGGGGGGCGGTACATATCATCAAAAACAATCTTCCGAATTACGTAGTAATTTCAGAAAATGACTACCAGCAGATGTTGAACGATCTCGCCGAGGCAAGACTTGTCGATTCAGAAGCGGATATCAAGTCCGGAAGAGTCCATAAGGGCATCTTGAAGCAGCTCATGTCTGAAATCGATAAGGAAGACTGAAGATGTATTGTAAATATTCACTGAACTATGTTCGTTCAGTAAATATTTACTTCTCATATATCCAACAGGTCGTCCAGATGGATTTCAGACAGGTTACTGACATTGATATCGGATCCGAGAAGCTCCTTTCCGGCTCCGCATATTCCCACTGCGGCGGCACCGATTGTCTTTGCGGCGTCGATTCCGGACTGGGCATCTTCGAACACGATGCAGTCGCCCGGATACAGTCCGAGCATTTTAGAGGCCTTCAAAAATATCTCGGGATGCGGTTTCGCATGTATAATCTGCGTTCCATCGACAAAGGCGTCGAAGAGGGATTTGATTTCCAGGCTGGAGCATATGGCGCCGGCATTTTTACCCGATGAGCAGAGCGCTGTCTTCCATCCTTTGCTCTTCAATCCCATAATCAGTTCCTTTGCGCCGGGGAGCAGATCAGGCCGGAGCGTGTCGGCGCCGGACAGCACTCCATCAAGGCCAAACAATGCACCTCTGTTTTTTTGGGCGGAAACTGGATTCCTGGTAACGGCATTGACCCGGCCGTTTTCCGGAACCAGAGTCTTTTCGGAATAAAGATAAACTGATACCGCAGGTCCCTTCCGGTTGTAAATGACGGTATCATTTTTATCCGCTGTCACTTCAAGGGTGTTTTCCTTTAACTTCACCTTGAAGGAATACGCATCCCAGTCCCGGGGAACATATGGACTGAATGCAAGAAGATCCCTGTCCCAGCGCATGCCGCCAAAACCCATTGCCAGCGACATCCACGCGCCGCCCAGGCTGCTGGTGTGTATTCCCTTCGCGGTGTTCTTATTGATATCGTCAAGATCCAGCCTTGCGCTGCGCAGATAATATTCATACGCCTGTTTCCCGAGGCCGAACTCCGAAGCGAGAACGGAGTGGATGCATGGCGACAGGGAGGAATCGTGCATGGTGCGCGGTTCGTAGAATCTGTAGGTCCTGGACATTGTCTCCCTGTCGGAGAAATTGACGCCGGTCAGGAAATATGCCAGAAGCGTGTCCGGCTGCTTGAGCAATGTCTTTTCAAGCACCATGTCATACGGCCATGAAACGTATATTGGGGTCTGCTCGTAAGGGACCTTGTGTCGCAATGACGACGCTGAATTGAGGAAAGTGTCATCCTGGGGGACAATGCCAAGCTCGTCGTCCATCGGCTGCTGATATATGTTCCCGGCAATTTCGACCCATTTGTCCATCTCTTCCGCCGTGAGGTTCAACTTCCCGCAGAGGCGTTTAAATTCCGCCGGCAGATCAGCCCGCAGTTTCCTCATGAGCTTCGAGGCCGTAAGAAGGGTCAGTTTCGCAAGAGCGTTGGTATAGGCGTTGTTGTCGGACATGGGCCTGTATTCATCCGGCCCCACAACGGCGTTGATGACGTACTTGTTCATCCGCCAGCTGAAATCACTGCGTGAAACAAAGAAACGCGCCAGTTCCGCCAGCAGTTCGGAATTCTTGACCGTCATCCGGTCATTCTGATGGAAATTCTCCCACAGCCATACGGCAAAGGCGGGAGCGGCATTGATATGCACCTCGAACATTCCCAGATCCCAGACCAGGCACGACTCCTCGCCATATGCCGTCACCATCGGGATCATGGCGCCATTCCTACCCATGTGCTTCGCCCTTTCCCGGTATTTGTCCAGATGATTGAACCTGTATGACAGAAGGTCGCCTGCGGCTTTCGGATTAGTGAACGCATAAAAGGGGAAGCTGTAGGTTTCGGTGTCCCAGAAGGTCAAACCTCCATAGACCATGCCGGTCAAACCTTTGGGAGCGACATTGAATCTTTCGTCAAATCCGTTCTTGGTCATGTTCAGTTGGAAGAGGCAGAATCTTATCCCCTGCTGGGCGCTGGGATCCCCCTTGATTACAATATCATTCTCCTCCCAGTAGATCCGCCATCTGTCGCAGTTCTCCTTGAAGATCCGTTCATATCCCTTTTCGGCAGCCTGCGCAGCATGATTCAGGGCCGCCTTGAGGCAATCTCCGACTTTTTCCGTCAAGAAGCTGGAAAAACCCAGATATTTTATAATGCTTGCCGACTGTCCTTTTCTTAAACGGAAATTCTTATTCAATACAATCAGGTTCCCCGAACCGCACCGGGTGTTGCTCCAGCCGGTTGCTCCGCTGTCATCAGTTATCTTCATGGCGCAGGCCATTTCATTTTCCGTTACCGGCGTCCGCACTGCAAGCGCGGCAAGCGCCTGGCGCTCATCGGCTGAATGTCCTGTCTCCGCGAGTTTTACCTGTCCGGACTCCTGACTTGAGCCTCTGGCATCCAGACTCGTATCAAATGCAATTTCGCAGTCACAATCAACTGCGGTGACGAGACAGCGGATCGCGGCCGTATGGTGGTGGCTTATGCTGATGAAGCGTTCAAAGGAAATCCTGAGCGACTTTCCCGACCTGGTATTCCATGTCAGTTCGCGGGTCAGCAGACCGGTGCGCATGTCGATCCATCTCTTGTAACTGCCGACATTCGAATGGTTCAGGTCCAGTTTTTCGCCATCGACGCAGGGGATCATCCCCAGCCAGTCTATCCCGTTGACAATCGAATAGCTCTTTTCGGGGAAGCCGTGGCGCGGCCAGACATGCCGGTAAGGTTCGCACTCGAAGATGCCGTTGAAATACGCCCCCCTCAGGCTGGCTCCGCCAAAACCCTCCTCAAAATTCCCCCTGGTCCCGATGAACTCGTTGGCCTGGCTGAAAATCGATTCGGAAAATTCAGAATTTCCCGTGTCGAATCCGGTTTCCACGATCCGCCAGGGATCTATGGTCTGATTGACTGCGTTTTTTCCCATGGTCTGTTTTCCTTAATTCTGTGAGGTGAACTGATTTCAAAGCTCTGAAAGCGGGGAGGTGAAAACCTTTTAAGGAAAGGTTCTTCCCTTGTAAATATTCACTGAACTATGTCCGTTCAGTGAATATTTACCACCAGATCGGGGTTTCCGGGTCCGAAATGCTTGAGCATCACAACAGGATCGCTGTCCGAAAGGTTTGTTATTTCCACCCCGTCCTTTGCCGCCTGCTCGCCCACGAAGAACTCATCATTAGTCAGCTGCCCGTACCGTATGAGTGCCGGAGTCTCGATCTTCCACCTGTTCATCGTCCCGTGCCCCTGCATCATGATAAGCCCGTACGCTGCGGCATCTCTGATCACAGCGCTGCGGCCAGGCAGGACGGTGAGTTCCTTGGCGCTGAAGGCATCCGACTTGTAACAGATCCACTTCTCGCTATAGCCATCTGCTTCCATTTCCGAAACAGGCCTGACGGGCCTTGGCCTCATGAAATGCTTCCTTGCGAAATCCTGATCCACGTTCAGCCCCCAGTCTATCACCTCCATCAGGTAGTCGAAATCGCCTTTCTTCTCCCTTGGCGTGTCCTTCCAGAGAAGTTCCTCGGGCACGATCTGATGGTTTGTGAGCGACTGGTACATGGCATATACGTCGGAAGCCTTCTGCGGTTCATAGGTGCACAGGCTCCCCGGCGCATGCAGGATGCCGGGAGGCACGTCCCAGCCGGTGCCAGGCTCAAGACGGTATGCCTGGGAGATGTTCGTGATCTTGTTGTCTCCCTTCATGAAATTCTTAAGGCATTCCTTCGCTTCGTCTTTTGTAATGTGCGGCTGGAATCCAAAGAATGTATAGGGGAAATCTCCTCCGTAATTGTTCACCTGGGGAGGGAAGAAATATGCTTCCGGCTTTCCCATCTGCCCGACCTTGGCGGCATGTTCGTTCCGGTGGTGGATGTGGTGCGGCAGCGGACCCTTGTTGTCGAAGAACTTCGAATACATCGGCCAGCATTTATACTCCTTCCATATACGGTCGCCGATGAGCTTCCCTTTCAGTTCCGACACTGCTTCACGGAGCGTGATGCTTTTCTCGGCGGCGCCGTCCTTCACGACGATGAAGCTCAGCCCTTCATTTGGCGCTGTGAGCGGCCCGTTGTCGGCGGGGGTTGTCGAGGAAAACCAGCGTTCGTCGATACCGCCGCGTTCACCGCCAAGGGCATAGTAGTCATCCGGATGCAGCTTGATCCTGCGTCCTGGAATACAGAATGAACGGGGCACCCAGTTCGGCGCGAGCCTGACGATGCCCTCGCCCTGGCTGACTGCAAGTTCAGCAAGTTGTTTTGCCTTCATGTGTTTAACTCCTTTTATTTTTTAAAGTAACTTGGACATTCTTGTCCGAGTCTTTTCCGCTAATTTTGCAATTGTCACAATTCAAAAAAATATTTCAATCATTTCGATCGTCTCAAGGAAGGGCACTTCGATGCGGAGCGCGCCTTTCTCTATTTTCACGTCAAACTTCCTGCCGTCAGACACCCTGACGCACGATTTCGGCGTTACACCGCCAGGCAGGCGTATCAGCACATGGACATCCCGCACCGGCACGTTCGGCAGTTCCTTCTGGTAGTTTACGAATCCCGCGATATACGCATTTTTCGTCATGCTCCTGAGAAGCGTTATCTCCACGCATTCCGGGGCGTTGGTCCCGACGACAATCGATGACGGCGAATGCTCATTGAAAAGCCATGTGCCGAACGCCTGCTGCGCGTCCTGCTGCAGCGAAAGCACGGGAGAGGAAAGATAAATACATTTCCCCTTGCCATACTTGTTCACTGCGAGTCCGGCGTAATCCGTGTCGGCTCCGGGCGGATTGCTGTGGATGGAGGCGTACTTTTCATCATCGGGATCAAAAAGAGGTTCAACTATCTTGGCGAGAAGTTTGGCTTCCTTCGCATTAACAAGCGGGGCCGGGGCATAGGATGAAACCAGCCAGCGCCTGTCGGCAAATGAAAGATAGTGGAAGCGTTTCGCCTTTTTTCCGCTATGGGAAACTCCGAAGACATCAGCAAGCCCAAATTCACCTGTGCTTGCACCGTCCGGCTCGTAGAAAGACGTCATTCCGGTAGCTATGAGCGTGCCTCCGTCCTTCACGAATTTGCGTATGCGTTCATTCTCCCCTTTTGAGGTGTACGCAATGTTGTTCATCACGATGGTATCCAAACCGTCGAGCTTTTTAGTTTCACCGGTTATGACCTTGAATGGAATATGGGCGCGGGTGAGGACAACCGAGGTTCCTGAAACCTCCACCACTGAGGGGATCTCGCACGGCGGACTGCTCATTATATCCGCATCCTTCAGTTCGTCGACATATGAGGCCGATGAATAATAGAGGGCCTTGTCGGCCACGATCTCCGGCGCATGTCTTTTCACGGCTTCAGTGAACGGTGCAAGTTTTTTCGATACGGATCCAAGCCGTTCATAGACGTCCTTCTCAAGCGTACCATCGGAATTTATGGCGTCGATGAAAAAATATGCGCCTGCGTTGGCGAGCGTTTCGGACGCCTCGGCCGTCAGTTCAGCCTCGGACTTCATCGACGTATGGTCGCGCAGGTTCACGCAACGGGATGTCATGAACTCGTATGGCATGTTCCTTGAAACCGCCGCAAGCACCTTCGCCCCGAGGATGTGCTGGTATTTTCCGCCGTAGAAGTCTCCGGAGCCGTAGTCGCATGCGGCGGCAATCCCAAGCGTGTACCCCCTCTCCCAGCCCTGGATGACCAAGCTCGTCTGATGAGTCACGGTAATGTCCTTCCTGGATTTGATGAAGTCGGTGATCTTCTGTGTGAATCCGGCCATGGAATGCTCCCGGAAACGCTGGAAGCCTATCCAGTCCTTGCTCTTCCAGTCTATCCCTGCAGGTATCTCCCGGCCAGTCTCCTCCAGGTACTTGGTACGGCAATTCGCACAGACGCAGACAACCGGCCAGAAAGTCATGTCGTTGAAAATACCGTCGACATCGTATGCGATCACCTCTCCAATCTGCGCCAGCGTGAACGCAACATAGTCGTCATTGTTCGGGCAGCTCCACCAGTAGCGGTTATTGCGCTGCTTGCCATTGGAGTCTGTCATCCGCCATTCAGGATGTGCTTTCGCGGAATGATTGTGGAATATGCTGGTGTAATATGCGATGGGGACGATCCCCTCCTTGCGCAGGAGATCCACCGTTTCGCCGAAGATGTCGCGCCCCTTCAGGTTCGCATGCATGTGTCCGACCTTCGTCGGATAATAGCTGTTCCCGTTATGGCATACGGCATATACCATTGATGATTCGACTCCAGCTTTCTTGACCATTTCCACGTACCGCGCCGGCTCGAACTTCGTCATGAACAAAGGATCGTCCTCGCTGATGTGGTTGTCAATAAGGAGCCTGGAGTAACATCTCTTGTGCCAGTCGTTCATTTTTATTCTCCATAGTTTAATCGATGCAAAAAATCTTTTTCGGTACAGGAACAATATATGCAGGAGCACCTGCGATCAATGTGACAAAACATGCATTTTTAGCACGAAACATGCATAAATAGTTTTTCATTCGAATAAATTCCTTTGAATTTACTCGAATGGAAAACTATAATTCAGGAAATCATGAACAAGAAAACAAAAAACGGACAGATAAACCCGCAGCTCAACGTGTGGTGGGCTGGATGGTGGAAGCCGGAATTTGTGGAGCGGAGCCGCTACCTCTATGACCATGAGCTAGTCGTGTTCACAGCGGGCACATCGCGTGTTGTCGCCGGGGAACAGTCTTTTACATGTTCCAGGGGCGATGCGCTGATCATTCCGCCGGGCGTCCGGCACTGGACGCGCGCCTTGAACGAGAGGGTTGAGCGCTACTGCTTCCATTTCGACTGGGTTCGGGGATTGCCGGTCGTAATACCTTCCTTTGTTTTTGAGTCAACGAAAAAATACAGGCCAAGGCAATGCAAGCCGGCGCCGAAATGGCTTAAGATAAAGACGCCTTTCTATACAACGGGACTGCCGCTTCAGCGTCTTCTCCTTCTTTTACATCCGCTGCTTGAATGCGATGGCCGCCGTCTGGAGAATGCATTGAAGCAGCAGGGGCTTTTCCTGCAGCTGCTTTCCGAGGTGCTCTCGGGCAATCAGCCTGTCCGGGCATCTGCGCGCGGCGGAAAATCCCTGCGGATGGTCCAGTCGCTCAAACAGCGGATTGAATATGATTACCGCAAGGATCTGACAATACGTTCCCTGGCGAAGGAGTTCAATGTGACTCCCCTCCACATGTCGAGGGCCTTCAGGATGATTGTCGGGACAGGTCCGCTTGAATATGTGCATCGCCTCCGTCTCGAAGAAGCGTATCTTCTCCTGTCGGAAGGTTCCAGGAATGTTTCCGAAGTCGCAGGGATGGTCGGTTTCGAAGATGCAAATTATTTCAGCCGCCTGTTCAGGAAGAAGATGGGCATGGTACCGTCCATGGTTGCAACGAACCTAGGGAATGAGCCTTCGAATGCAAATATTCACTGAACGAACATAGTTCAGTGAATATTTACGGGGAAACAGTCTTCAGCCTTCATGAACCGCAAGGAACTCATCGGGAGTCATTACGGTAATATCATTACGTGGAAAGTGCTCCGGATTCCGGGTTATCAGGAAATCTGCGTCTGCACGGCCTGCTGAAAAATACTGTATGGCATCTTCGAAGTCTCTCATTTTGGAGTCAATTGCCTGATTAAGGATTTGGGACGTCAGATCAACGACATTGAACTCATCCCTCAGACATCGCAAGGAGAAATCCGCCACATCAGATCCTTTTGCCTTGCGGATGATATAATAGACATTATTAAAACTGATAGCCGAGATCGAAGCATTGATCTTCCCGTTTTCTGCAAGAGACCATAGCTGTGCCGCATCATTATAGAACGGCTCCCTCTTCGCGAAGACATCCAAGAGAACATTGGTGTCCAGGAAGATTTTCTTCATTTGACACCGTACTTTTCCGACAAGGCTTCCCCGAGGAGTTCCTTGTCGCCTTTTCCTGCCTGCAGGCAGACAATGCCGCTTGCCTTTCTGGTGATTGGGCCAACAGGGATTTTCCCGCTGGATTCAGCCTCGATCACACTACGGATAAACCTGGAGAACATGGAAGAGATGCTTGTCCTATTCCTGCGGACCAGCCGTCTGGCATCTTTAATAAGCTCCTCTTCAACACCGAGGGTCAATTTTGTAAGCATGGTATAATCTCCCTTTATACGTATAATACTAGCATATGATACGTATCATGTCAAGGATATATTTTCTCAGCGAAACATGGATGGATAAATTTTGCATTGCAAAATTTATCAGATCTCCTTGTTCAGGAATTCCACGCTTTCCAGCTTCAATCTTAAGGCATTTGCGAACTTCGCAGCGTCTGATCCGTCCACAACGCGGTGGTCGGCGCTGACCGTCACCTTCATCATGTCGCGGATCACAATCTGTCCGTCCTTGACCACTGGTGTCGGTGCCGCCGATGAAACTGCGAGAATCGCAGATTCCCCGGGATTTATGATGGCCGCGAAGTTCTCTACATTCAGCATGCCCATGTTGGAGATCGTGAAAGTCCCGCCCTTCATATCCTCGGGCTGGAGCTTCCCGGTCCTGGCCTTTTCTGCGAATTCCGCAACCTCGGCCTGTATCTCATCAAGAGCCTTCTTGTCTGTGTTCCTAAGAACCGGTACGACCAGTCCGCTCTCAAGGCTGACTGCCACGCCGACATTCACCTTGGACTTGTATTTCGCCGTAATCCCATCGCTCTCTGCGTTCAACATCGGAAATTCCTTGAGGGCAAGTGCGACCGCCTTGATTATGAATACGTTCACACTCAGGTTGATCCCCTGCTCCTTCAGAACCTTCCTCTTCTTCGCGACTTCCGTCATGTCGATCGCAGCCGTAACATAGAAATGCGGAATACGCTGCTTGGACTCAGTGAGACGACGAGCGATGACCTTCCTCATGGTTGAGAATTCGCGAGGTTTCTCTGAAACCGCCGATTTGACGTCGGCAATGGTGACACGCCCATTGTCTCCGCTTCCCTCGATCGCTAGAAGTTCAAGCTTCTCCTTCTTCGCTAAATTAAAAGCTGTAGGTGTTATCAGTTTCTTCTTGTAGCCGGAAGCTTCGAGATAATTCTTCACGTCTGCCTCAGTGACGCGTCCAACATCACCGCCAGTTCCTGAAACCTTGTCCAGATCAATCAGGTAGTCCCCGGCGAATTTCCTGGCTCTTGGGGAAGGCTTGGCCTTGAACGCAGGAGCAGAATACACAGGTTGCTGGACCTGTTGAACTGCCGGAGCTGCTGCGGATTTCGCAGGAGAAGCGGATAAAGCCACTTTAGCTTCAGCCGGCCTCTTCGCCTCCGGCTTCTTCTCAGGGGCTTTCGGTATTTCAATCTTTGGAATTTCCTCGCCGGGATTCCCGAGGACGGCACATGTGGCCATAACAGGGACTTCCCTGCCTGCAGGAATAATTATCTTGAGAAGCGTCCCTTCAAACTGCGATTCGACTTCAAGGACGGCCTTGTCGGTCTCGACCTCGAAAAGGATATCCCCTTTCTTGATCTTATCGCCTTCCTTGACGCGCCATTTTTCTATCTTGACAGTCTCTTCGGACTGCCCAAGCTTGGGTATAGGAACTAAAGTTGACATGATTTACCTCATTATTTAAAAATTAATTTTTTAGACAGAATAACAGCACTTGATTATTTTCTCCGTTGTTTCCTTATGTTCATAGTCCATAATTAACTATCCTGTAAATCCTGTTATCCTGTCCAGTATTCTTATTTTAATTTTCTCGCGGCTTCAATCATGTCCTCGACAGATGGAAGGAAAGCCTTCTCGAGCGAATACGCCTGCGGGGCGATTCCGTTTTTGGCGCCGACCTTCATTACAGGAGCATCCAAGTGGTCGAAGCAGTTTGCAGTCACCTGCGCGACAATCTCGCTCGTGAAACTGCCAATGTCGACGCACTGGCTTATCGCAACGCAGCGTCCGGTCTTCCTGACGGATTCAAAGACGGTCTGCCAGTCGAACGGAACAAGCGTCCTGGGATCTATGACTTCAACGCTGATGCCTTCCTCTTCGAGCTTATTGGCGGCCTTGATCGCATCGACCACGGCCGGTCCCCAGACCACGAACGTCACATCCTTGCCTTCCTTCACGATCTTCGCCTGTCCAAACGGGATGAAGTATTCCTCCTCTGGAACAACATCCTTGTTTCCGTAGAGGAGCTGCCCTTCTACGAACACAACGGGATTGTCATCGCGGATTGCCGTCTTGATAAGCCCTTTCGCATCATATGCGTTTGAAGGATAGGCGACATAGGTACCGGGGATGTGACAGAACATCGATTCAAGCGACTGCGAGTGCTGTCCGCCGTATCCCTTGCCACCGCCGACGCTGCAACGGATTACCATGGGGACTTTCACGTTGCCGCCGGTCATGTAATGCCATTTTGCAGCCTGGTTTGAGATCTGATCAGAAGCCATGAGCGCGAAATCCATGTACATCAGCTCGACGACCGGACGATATCCTGTCATCGCCATTCCAACTCCGGTTCCGCATATGCAGGCCTCGGATATCGGAGTGTTGAACACGCGGCCGCGGCCGAAATATTCGAGAAATCCCTTGCTGAGCTTGAAGGCACCGCCGTAGTCGGCAACATCTTCCCCGTAAACGACGACACGCGCATCACGTTCCATCTCCTCAAGAATTCCTTCCTTGATGGCGTCGCGGTAGTTGACCCTGCCTTCAGCATCGCGTTTCACTGACGGGCGTGCTCCTTTCTTGTCGAGCTTCTGATAAACTGCAGGAACTTTATCACAGCTAGTGTCGGCATACATATATTTGATGACGTCCTTCGGATCCGGATCGGCGGAATCAACGGCCTGGCGTGCGGCCTTTGCATTCCTGTCGCCGACCTTCTTCTCGAGACCGACGAGGACATCTTCCTTGAAGACTCCTTCATCAATAAGGCGCTTCCTGAATGCCGTCACCGGATCAACCTTCTTCCATCTTTCCTCCTCGTCCTTCGTCCTGTACTCATTGCGTGGATCGGAAAGTGAATGCCCGTAATAACGGTATGTATCAAACTCAAGAAGGACAGGCCCCTTCCCCTCGGCTATGATCTTTTTTGCCCTGGCAATAGCTTCACGGACGGCCATTACGTCCATGCCGTTCACGACCTCCGCGTGCATGTTGTCGTTGTCGAAACCGGCGGCCCTTCTTGCAAGGCAGTCCACTCCGGTAACTTCACCGTCGGCGCGTCCCGTCATTCCGAAATGGTTGTTGATGATGCAATAGATGATCGGAAGTCCGAAATTTATGCTTGAGAGCTTCTTGTTCGTGAACTGGTCCTGCGCGGCCCAGTTGAGGGATTCGAGGACGACGCCGTTGGCATAAGCTCCGTCACCTGCGAAACAGCAGACGACCTTGCCTTTTTTATCCTTGTCGATGTCAATACGCGAGGTCATGGCCGCACCGGTCGCGATCGGAACTCCGCCGCCGACGATTGCGTTTGCACCGAGATGCCCTACCCTGAAGTCGAAGATGTGCATGCCGCCGCCTCTGCCTTTGCCATAACCGGCTTCCTTGCCGAAGAGTTCCGCGATAGTGCGGAACACATGGTCCTGCATAACGGCCTCAAGAAGCGCCTCTCCTGCGAGATTCGCAAATTCCGGACAGCGTTCCCTGAGCTCCTTCTCGGTCATCTTGCGGATCGCGAAATACCCCTTGGAGATCGAATCGCCATGGCCGCGATGTGTCGAAGTGATGTAGTCGGAAATATTAAGGATGGAACATGCTCCGGCGCAGGTCGCCTCCTGTCCGATTGAAAGATGTGTCGGACCGCGGTACTCGTAATCCTTGATGCACTCATAGGCGCCGGTACGGAGTTTGAGAATCATTTCCTCGAACTCGCGGACGACCAGCATGCATTCGTAAAGTTCAAGGATGTCCTCCTTCTTGACGACTCCATCCTTCAAGTCATCCTTGATCATCTTGTTGTACGTATAGCCCTCGATAGGCTGGAGCCTGTACGTGCGCTTTTTAAAATCCGGACCTAGATCGCTGTAGTAATTACCCATTTTCTTAACTCCTTATATTATTATTGTATGAATCGGAGAACCGGTGAAACGGAGAATCGGCGATTATTTAATCAGCCATTTATCCGCTTCATCTATCATCAACACTAATTGTGACATTATATGTTCGTATCTCTGTTCAACCTTATTCTTAGCTTCCAAATTCATATATGAACATCTAAGTGCAAACTCATTCCAAACCTGCATTTCACATGCTTCACTTTCAGAATCACTTAGCTTGGCGATAAATGCAGCCTTATATCTTCGTTTACGCCAAGCTTCTGCAATATTAGTACAAACGGATCTTGAAGCCCTCCTCATCTGATCAACCATTGAATATTTTTCTTCATGAGGAAACTTTTTTGTCAATTCAAATATTTCCATCGCCACTTCAACAGAATTCTGATAGACTCTTAAATCCTTGTAACTTTCAATCCTCTGTGCCATATATTATATTTCTCCTGTATTATCACTCCGATTCACCGTTTCGCCGATTCTCCGATTCGTTTTAAACGAGCACCTCAATCCCCTTCTTCCTCAGTTCCCTGGAAAATACCGAAGTGACTCCCGAGTCGGTTATCACCACGTCTATGTCGGAGAGCGAGCCGCTGACTGCAAACGACTTCTTACCCAGCTTGGAACTGTCGGCAAGCAGGATTGCCTTGCCTGCCCTCTTCAGGATAAGCTCCTTCGTGAATGCCTCGTCGGCGTCGGTCGTTGAAATCCCGTCTTCAATTGTAAAACCAATGGTTCCGAGAAAAGCCTTGTCGACATGCAGATTTTCAATGATCTTGGAGGTGAGTGGTCCGACAAGAGTCCTGCTGAGCGGACGGAATTTTCCGCCTACGATTATAAGATTGTGTCCGCTTTCCATCAGTTCGGCTGCCGCCATGAGGGAATTGGTGACAACTGTCAGTCCTTTCTTAGTGCCAAGCATCTTCGCAAGGGAAAGCACAGTGCTTCCACCATCGAGGTAAATCGTATCCTTGTCTTTTATGAGGTCAAGGGCGAGTTTCGCAATCCTCTCCTTCTCTTCAGGCCTGATGGATTCCTTTTCCTTGAACACCGGCTCATTTTCGGAGAACTTGATCCTGACCGCCCCGCCGTGAACACGCTTCACCCTGCCCTGCTCCTCCAGCGAAAGCAAGTCGCGTCTGACAGTCGCCTCAGAGACATCCAGCTTAAGGCTGAGCTCGGAGATTGTCTTCGCTTCCTCGCCAAGTTCGGCAAGGATGATCTCCTCTCTTTCAGGCGTCAGCAGTTTTCTTTTTGAATCCATAATCAAAAAACAATGCCCATATTTTCCATGTTTTGCAATATTATGACATATTATGCATTTATTTGCAATATTTATTTTCCAAAAAGTGAAACTTTCTTGAAAGAAAATATTATGAGCATATAATATGTACACAATAGGAAAAGAGGTGAATCTTGAAGCAGTTGAGCGTAAGAGAGGCAAGAGCGCAGTTCTGTACGCTGATCGATGCGGTTTCGCATGGCGAAACTGTTGTCATCACACGGCACGGCAGAAAAATTGCCGATCTATTGCCTTTTCACAAAGCCAAAAAGAAACTTCCCTCAATGAAGAAATTCCGGGAGAGCATTAAAATCAAGGGAGAACCATTGAGTAGAACTGTAATGAAACAACGCGACGAGGAGAGGTTCTAAGCATGTTTTACGCGGATACCTCAATAGTTGTCGCCTATTATTGCGCTGAAGAGAAAAGTTCTGAGGTTGAAAAGATCATCACCAGTTCTGAAGATATCGCAATAAGCATGCTTGCAGAAGTTGAATTCTATTCAGCCCTGTCGCGCAAGGTCAGGGAAAAATCTATCTCGGTAAAGGATGCACATAGGATATCATCGCAGTTTGAACTTCATCTGAACGAAGACTATTTCACCATTTTGCAGATTGAATCATCGCATTACGCCATAGCAAAGAACTGGATTTCTGGTTTTGACACCAATCTCAGAACTTTGGACGCGCTCCATCTCGCAATCGCATTCTCCAGAAACATTCCAATCGCCACCTCAGACAGAAAC
>JBAQUG010000110.1:0-10703 GCA_049297395.1 Victivallales bacterium
GCATAAGATATGTTTCGGCTAGATGTTTTTTTATAAGGATGCGCTTAGGGGAGAGTTGTGTGGCTTTCTCAAGTTGGATAACAGCTTCACTATAATTACATTGCTTAAACAGAACCCACCCTAATACATCCATACAATAACCTTCTTGCGGATGCTTATAGACTGCATCTTCTGCAAATATTTTAGCTTCATTAAGATTTATTCCCTTTTCGGCCCATAAATATGCAAGAGCACTTTTTGATAAAGTATAATCTTTGTCTTTTGCCATAGAATACCATTTTTCCGCTTCTTTCAAATCAACCTTAAGCCCAGCTTCATTTGGAAAATCCAGGCCATATTGATAGTAAGTTCCTAATAAATGCTGTGCTCCAGGTGAATCATTTTCAGCTGCTTCTCGTATTAATTCATATCCTTTTTTATTGTTCTTTTTTATACCTTTACCCATAATGTATAAGCATCCAAGACGAAGTTTTGCCGGTATATATCCTTCGTTTGCAGCTTCATCAAGCCATGTGAAAGCCTCGTTATATTTTTCATGTTTCTCTAGTAAATAAGCATAATTTGACTTTGCACGAGAGTTGCCTTTTATTGCCGCCTCATGATACCAATACATGGCTTCATCAATATTCTTGCTTATACCTAGACCTGTTTCATACATATATCCGAGGTCAGTCTGTGCCCCGTCATTACCACGTCTTGCAGATTCTAGAAAACTTTTATAAGCTTCAGAGTATTTCTTTTGCTCATACGATTTTAAACCTTTCCGATAATCCAAGTCAGTATTGATAGTGAAATAGATGCATATCCCTAGGAAAAGGATAAATCCAGTTATTGACAATATCTTGTTAATGGTCTTATTATTTTTATTATATGGAAATATCATTTGCTATTTAGATCTATTCCCTTTATTTGATAATAATATAAACTCATCTGCCCAAGAATTCCTTTACAAAACTGTTCGCTGGTCTAATGAAAACATCGTCGACCGAACCTGTCTGCTCAATACGGCCTTGGTTCAGGACTGCGGCTTCCTGGTTGACCAACCGCGCCTCCTCCCTGTGGTGGGAGACCTGGATGATGGTAAGATTCAGTTTGCGGTGGACCTCCATGAATTTCTCAAGAAGCGAGAAACGGGCGTTGTGATCAAGCATGCCGAGTGGTTCGTCGAGCAACAGGATCTTCGGGTGGATCGCAAGGCTCCTCGCCATCATGACCTTCTTGCCTTCGCCACCGGACAAGGTCCGGATGTCCCTTTCAAGAAGATTTCCAAGACCGAAAATGTCGACGTACTTTTCAACCCGCTGTTTGAGATCCCATTCAGTCATTCCGGTGAACCTGAGGCCGAAAGCAATATTGTCATAGACGTTCAGATGTGGGAAGAGGTCATTGTGCTGGGAGAGATAGACGATGCCTCTTTTGTGGGCGGGCATTTCGGTGATATCGTTGCCATCGAGGATTATTCTTCCCGAAACCGGGGTGTTGAATCCGGCGATGGTCCTCAGCAGGATAGTCTTTCCGCTGCCGGTCGGGCCGAGCAGGACGAGATAGTCGTTTTCATTGAGCGACAAGTTGATCCCGGAGATCGAGAACGATCCTTTTGTCACGCCGAGATCCTGTATTTGCAATAGTGTTTTCATTGTGTCGTGGAGTTATGGCTTTTCATTGTATTGGTCACGAACTGCAGCAGGAAGAACATCACGAGCGAGAACATGAGGAAGGCCGCGACAAGCGGGCCGGTCTCGACCATTCCCGCGCTCTGGAAACGGTTGAACGCCAGAACTGGGACTGTCTCAGGCGACGGTGCAAGCAGTAGGACGGCTCCGAATTCTCCTGCGGCGCGGCCCCAGGCGATGACCGTTCCTATCAGGATGCCTTTTGCAGCCAGGGGCAGGGCGACCCTGAAATATGTTCCGAGCGGGGATGATCCCAGGCTGCAGGCCGCATGCTCGAGGTTTGCCGGTACGTTCTCGAATGCCTGTATCGCGGGCTTCAAAAAGAATGGCAGCGAGACAAATATCTGCGCGAGGCATATCCCGAAAAGAGTATCGTCGAAATATATGCCGCAGGTGTCGTAGAGGAGCTGGCCGACGACCTGTTCCCTGCCGAAAATCTTTATAAGTGCGATTCCTGCGACGGACTGTGGAATGATTATCGGGACGTCGATCAGCGCGTAGAGGAGGTTTCTTCCGGGGAAATGGAGCCTTGCCGCGGCATATGCGAAAGGTGTGAGGAAGGCAAGGAGGATTATCGAACTGACAGTTGCCGTTATCAATGTCGTCTTGAGCGCTGAGAGCACGCGAGGATCCTTGATCACGTTGATGATGCTTCTCGGATCCTCTCCTATCAGCACTGAGACAACGGGGAGCAATACGAGGAAGATGAAGACGAGTCCGACAAACAGTGCGAGTTTCGCAGGCATGGAATTGAAGGAGCCCCTGACGTTGAAGATAATGTTGAGGACGATGATGATCGTGACGGCCGCCTCCCAGGCGAAGGGCTGGCAGAAGGTGAAGGCGATTACGAAACCCCAGAAATAGGTCATAAGCCTGTAGCTTCTTGCGACCGCGCATAGGCCCATGAGCGATGCGAGGAAGAGTGCCTCGGCGTTCTCCTGCCGCAGGATGAAGAGCCAGAACAGCATGAAATAGCTCATCACGAACACATACCAGTACCAGGATGAAAGATAGCGTGCGATCTGGATGCCGGTGTAGACCGTGAGGATGTTTATAAGGAGTATGGCGCCGCTCGTAAGCGAATCAGGAGCCAGGAACTGTCCGATGAACGCATGTGAGCCGATGAGGAACATTATGGACAGTCCGACGGTGGCATCTGAGATTTTCCTGAAGAAGAACATGAGGAAGATCAGGATGTTTGCCGCCAGAAGCATCAGGTTGAAGAGCTCGAACGGAGGGATTCTCCCCTTGGCGGAGAAGAAAATATAGAAGCCTATGTGAAGCAGCAGGATCGCCGCCGGTATTGTTCTCAGGAAAATTGACATTTAAACCCTATTATGGAAACATGCCTTGCGGCATTAACTACCTACGAATAGAAGATTTGCATATTAGTTTGTAGTCAAGCTCGCAAGAGCTGTGCTTGTTTTCTGTAAACTCTACAGGGAAAACAGGGGAAATCAATCACTGTGGAGCAGTTTGGCGGACGCCAGTCCCCTTCCAAGTAGTTATCATACCGCCGTCCAGGGAATTAAAATAGGACATCCTCCTTTGAAACTGCCGTTGGTGTTCACGGCCCTGGTCGCCTGAGGCGCTGCCAGAGGCAGGTAAACTTTAGCGTGTTCTTCTTGGCAGTTTCATTTTGATGAAACTGCGGTAACCGCAGTGAATCGCTGAGTTCTGAAAGTCAAGGATTTGGCCTGGGAAGGGATGCCTCGTTCCCTTGATTTCCCTTCATCGCCGGATTATTTTCATTCTCAATGAAAATAAATATCCACATTGGCAGCAGAAAATTCAGATCGGCTGCCACCTTATTGCTTCTAGGATTGGCGGCTCCCGGAGGATTTGCCCAGGACGCAGGCCGGGATCCCTTTCTCCAGCCTTTTACAGCTGTGTCGCCGTGGAATACGCCCCTAGGTGACAAGGCCCAGTATCAGCCGATCAAGGGCATTGAGACGCATCATGGAAGCATAAATTATAATGAATGCTGGAGCACGGGTTTCTACAAGGCAACCTGCAAAGACCGCCTGGCCCGGCTATATATCCATGACTATACCCTTTGGGACAAACTAGCCGCCGGCACCGTCAAAACTGTCAACAACAGCGCCGATATCGAATCTTCATTGCGCAAGGCATCAGGTGCTGAACCGCAGTTTCCTGCCAACTACTACTCCACTATCGTTCGTTCGCCGCCTGGTCAGAGGACATTCCCTGACGGCATCCGCAGCTTGAAGCTTGCCTGGTCCAATGAGATCCGTATGCCGTCTGATGTGAGGCCTTCGCCTGATACAGACGCCCACCTTGCCGTCATGCAGCCGAACGGGCTGGTACTCGAGTGCTACGACGCGGTCGTGTGCGGCAACGGAGATGTCATCTGCGCCATGGCCAGCTTTTCGGATCCGTGCAGTGACGGTACAGGCGTGAACAACGGACGCTGCGCCAGCCTGCTGAGCAACTATGCCGGCCTGATTCGGAAAGGAGAGGTGTCCTCTGGCAGAATCCCTCACGCGCTCAGCTGTACGATGTCCCGTCTGCTTCTTGCACCGCAGGCAGTCTGGCCTGCGTATGCGTTCGACATGAACGACCGGTACGAGGGAACCGTTCCAATGGGAGCGCTGCTGGCAATTCCGTTCGACGTGGACCTAAACAAGCTTGGTTTGAGCGAGAAGGGCAAGGTCATGGCGCGTGCAGCCCGGGACTACGGGATCTATGTAGTGGACCGTGGCGGAGATGGAGGTGTCACGCTCAAGGCCGCGCTGGATGCCGAAGACGCCTTGTATCCGGACCGATGGAAGGACGCTGAGATCATCGTAAGGAATCTCCATCGCGTAATTAACAATGGGCCTGACAGCATGGGTGGTGGCGGAACACCTCGTGCGCCTAAGGCGTCATCTTTGGCGAAATGACTTGTTTCTGGCGCTGACGGGCGTCGGTGTCCATGCATGCACTGCATCATATTGTACTTCACCAAGTGAACTTCGAGCGGTATTCTTCGGCGAGTGTCTTTTTTATTTCGGTTAGCTTGTCTTTCTTTGAGAAGTCGAAGGTGTCGTAGTCGAAGGGGTTCATGTTCTCATCGGTGATGTATCGGATGCCTGTCTTGAAGTCGGACGAGGAAATATCGAGGTCGCTGCGGTACACATATGGATCGCTGATGCCGGCAATTCCCATGAAGGTATGTACGATGTTGTCATGGGACACGGGCTGGGATTTCCTTTCGCGCAGTTTTCCGGCAATCTGTATATGGCTGCCGATGAATGCGTCGTTCATGTAGACAATGAAAGGGATCCGCAGTTCGTACTGTGTCAAGGCCCTGGTGCCGTGTCCGTAGTTATTGTCTTTCATGTCGTTAAGGTTCTCGCCGTGGTCTGAGATGTACATCATGAAGGCCGGTTTCTGGCTGAGGAGCAGTTGGCTGGCGATACGCTTTATGACATGATCGGAGTATCGGATGCTGTCGTCGTAGGTGTCGACCAAGTGATTGCCGTTACGGAAATGACTGAAGGACTTGGGATATTGCGCAGCGTATTCGATATGGCTTCCCATGAGGTGCAGGATGATGAGCTTGCGTCCGGAAGTCCTGCGGATGTAGTCGGAGATGACAGGTATGGTCTCCTCGTCGAAGGCTTTTTTCGTGAGGGTGGTGAGATATATGGTCTTTGAGGCGTCGTCGAGGAATGTCGAGAGCATGTTCCTGAGGGCGTATTTCGGGCGGGTGGTGATGTAGAGGGTGCTGAATCCGCTGCCATTGAAGATCTTTGACATGCCCGGTTTTGTGTGTACGGAATTCAGTTCCTCCGGAACGGTCAGTGGGGAATAGATGGACATGGCGGACGCCTTTGTGAAAGCGGCGGTGGAGATCGCATCGGAGTAGAGCACGATATTTCCCGGGTGTGTCTTCAGCATCTCGTCGAGTTCGGGGGAAGTCCCGCGGGGGTAGCCGTAGGCGGAAAGGGAAGTCCTTCTTGCGGCCTCTCCGATTATCAGCATGAATGTCTCATCAGCTGAGTTTTTGGTGAGATAATCATCAGGGCACTTGTAGGAACTTTTGATATATTCATCTATGGTGATGTTCTCGTCGATATACATGAAATTATTGTAGAACAGGCAGATCGGGTAGGTCTGCCGGATGCGCCAGTGTGTCATTGCAAAAAGGACGATTGACACGATCAGGAATGGAAGAAGGTACTTCCGCCGGATGAAAGTATGTTTGTGGAGGAGTGGGAGGGGCTTTTCGCCGACAATCAGCCAGAGCAGGGCGCCCAGCGTGGAAAGTCCGCCGGCGATGAGGGGGATGCTGTATGGGGAGGACAGGAAGCCCAGCATTTCGCGGTGGTTGGTCTCGTACATTGCGGTGAGGGTCTGGTATCCGAGTGGTTTGCCTATTGCGAGCTGGTATGCCAGTCCGGAAATTCCAATGATGATGAATGGCGTGAGCCATTTCCTGCTGATTTTGAAAAGCATCAGCAGTCCGAAGCACATGCAGAAGAAGGCGATGAAAGTGAAGAGGCAAGGGTAGGTGAAGTAATGGATGAAGCGGCCGAGGCCCGGGAGGAATATGCAGAGCGAAGCGAGTGCGTATTTCGCAATTTCCCAGCGTTTGAATTCGTTCTTCTTATTCAGGTAGAGGCGTATCTTCATCCAGGGGGACATCTGATGGTGGTTGGTTTCGATATGCATCTTCTATTTTGCCGTCCCCTTCATTATTTTCTCGAGTTCCTTCGCCGAGGGCAGGGTGGGGTTTAGCCCCAGAGCCTTTCTGAGGAGTTTTTCGGCCTCGGCGCGTCTGTCCTGTGCGAATTCCGCAGCTGCGAGGTTGACGATGAGATCCGGATTCGACGGTTCGACGCGCAGTGCGTGCGAGAAGTACTTTTCAGCCTCTGCGTAGTTGCCCTTGATCATCTGGATAACGCCGAGATTGTTGAGGGCTTTTCTGTGCGACGGATCGAGTTCAAGGCATTTCCAGTAGTGGCGTTCCGAGAGTATTTCATTGCCCCTGTATTTTGAAATGAAGACCGCGTAGTTGTAGTGGAGGTCCGGTATCATGTCATCAATCTCAAAGGCTCTTTTAAAGCAGTCGTTGGCTTTCTTGAAATTCCTGCGGTATGAGTGGAGGACTCCAAGGTTCATCAGGCCGTACGGATCGCTTTCATCGCATTCGAGAGCCTTCTGGTAGTACTGTTCGGCGGTGCTGATGTCTTTCTTCCTTTCAGAGAGGAGTCCGAGGAGGTTGTAGGATCTGGACCAGTTTGAAAGCCCGGTGGAAGCCTTTAATAGGTGTTTTTCCGCGGATGCGAGGTCTCCTGATTTCATGTACGCCTCGCCGAGCAGAGTGTCCGCTTCGGCGCTTTCGCGCGTGAGTGAGATATCGGGTGCGGGGAGCAGGACTATTGCCATGGCGATTCCGGCGTAGGGCAGGAGATGATTGTGGAACGAGGCCCGGAAATTCGTCATGATATATTCCACTGTGAATGCGGCGATGACGAATATGCCTGGCAGCATTGCGATCCTGTATCTGCCGCTGGTGAGGAAGATTATCTGGACCAGCCAGAAGGAGAATATCAGGATCAGGAAATGCCTGTAATTATAAAGGAAGGATCTTTCGCCGATGTTCATGAAGATTCCCATGAGCGCCAGGATCGCGACCAGGGCGAATGCCCATCTGGAATAGTTCTGGAGCGGGGTGAAGTATTTCAGCGGATATGGGTCGGCTCCGGAGGTGAGTTCGCGGAAGTTCCAGGTGAAGAGGGCCTTCTGTGCAACCAGGTTGGCCCAGAATAAAGGGTAGTTCTTGATGAAGTATGAGCTTTCGCTCAGGAAATACTGGTCTTTTGTGACGAATGCGGCGGACGATATTTTCCGGGCCTGCTGGTGGACTTTGTTCCATTCCGGTCCTGGTCTCAGGTAGCAGGTGCCGTTGGCGTCGGAATTGTTGCCGAGGTAGAAGTTCAGGCCGCTGTTAGCCTGGACCGGCGCCAGCTTGCCGAGCACCTTGTAGTTGTAAAGGGCGACAGGTCCGACGACCAGCGAGGCCGCCAGGAGGAAACGGAAGGAGCTTTTCAGCTTGAATTTGAATCCGGCTTTCTGCAGGAATAGCAGATATAATGTTTCGCACAGGACGAAGAGTCCTGACATCGGATGTGTGATTATTGCAAGTCCCCCTGCGACCCCTGCGACTGCAAACCATGTGGAGTGCCTGATTTCATCTCTTTCCCCGCGATAAAGAAGATATATCGAAGTGCAGAGGAGGGGCAGAAGGAGTGCTTCGCTGATATATTCGGCCTGGTAGTAGATCAGAGGGGGGTAAATAGCCCATATGGAGGCGAGGAGGAGGCTGTGCACTGTCCATTTTCCGTCTATTATCCTGAGGGAGAATAGCACCGGCAGGACGGATGCAAGCCCAGCCATGAGCTGGAACAGGCGCACGTTGAAATGGTTGAAGGCGAATGCCCAGTATTCCAGTGCGAGGGCGTAGGCGTAGAGCGGTGCATGGATATGGACGTAGTTCCAGATAAGCTTTCCGGCTATTATCTGCTTCGCCCAGAGGTCGTATTCCTCCACATCGGGGCCGACAGGATTGCAGAACAGGGGGGATGCCGAGAACTGCATCAGATACATGATGCGGATTCCGAACGCTCCCGCGACAAGTACCAGGATCCACAATATTATCAAGTCTCTTCTTCTCATTTCAAACCGCGATATGATTTAAATTTTTGATAATTAAACATCGAACTTAGAACATTCAACATCCAACTATGAATTCATGGGAATAAAGGTGCCCTTGAATCCGCTCCGGAAACAGGCGTTGATTTGGGTGTCTCCTGCCTGAATGCTGCTTCCATGACGTAATATCATCCCTCAAAGTTACCTGTGGGGCTTGAAAATAATCCAACCTGTTATAAGATAACGCCTTTAATTTTTTTGGGGGATCGGGTAATGGTTGAGAGAAAGATCGTAATAAGAAACCAGGCGGGCATACATTGCCGGCCATCAAGCATGATATTGATGGCGGCACAGGAATTCTCCGGCTGCAAGTTCAAGGTCGCCAGCAGGAACGGTGATTCAGACCTCACCAGCATCCTGTCGCTTATTTCCCTGGGGCTTGAGAGAGGCAATGAAGTCACGATAACGGCTGACGGGGCGGAGGAAGAGGCCGCTCTGGAAAAAATAGCCCATCTTTTCTCCTTTGAGTTTGATTTTCCAAGGGAGTGAAGGGTTGAATATTGCGTTCTGACGGGTTAGATTTATCCCTTTGTGTCACCCAAATCAGAAGAATCCGGTATTCAAATGGCAATGATGAAAAAACATACCGCAGGCCTGTTTCTGCTATGCCTGCTGACAGCTGTCTACATGTTCCCCCTCTCTGTTTTTGCGCTTCCTTCCATATCAAAGTCCAGCATCAAGGTCGGAATGTCGCCGAGGATCCAGAAGAACAGCTGGGCCTCCCTCAACTGCACGATAGTAAATCCGGATCAGAAGCCATACGAAGCGTACCTGCGCCTTGTCGATGAAAATACGTTCATGGGGCGCCGGACGGTTTTTGCCGACACTCTCCTGGTGCCGCAGGGCGCCATCATCAACTACACTACTGAAATACTCATCGAGGAAGGCGAGAACTACCATGTGGAGCTCTATGTGGAGAACAAGAGGGTTCCAGGCGTGGATACGGTCATTATCAAGAACATGGGCGAGCGGGAGGAGCAGTTCTGCATCCTCAATGATTCCATGACGGTTTCAATGGGGTCGGTGAACCAGCTTGAAGTCTTCAAGAAGAAGACATTCCAGCTCACTCTTTCATCGAAGGACGTGCCATTCCACTGGGCCTCCTATAAGTCATGTCTGGCAATATTGGTGCTGCGGCCCGACTTCGACAAATATTCAGCACGCCAGTTCAGGGCGATAATTGATTATGTCAAACAGGGAGGCATCATAATCTTTGCTGATCCTGTGTCCACTCTCGAGGCGGCGAAGACGCCTCTTGCCGAGCTTCTTCCCGTGGATCCCGTAAGGATACGCAGGATATCGGAGCTTGATTCGCTAGTCCCGTTCTTTCCCGGATTCAAGAACTGGGGCGAGTTGAATCTTGTGGATTTCCTGGAATCCTATCCTCTTGGAAACAGCATCGTATGGATGAAGGAAGGGCAGTTCCCGGTCTTTGCATGGAGGAAATGCGGTTTCGGTGAATCAAGGTGTTCGGCCGTCTCCCTGTCGGGGGATGTGCTGGGCAAGACGGATGCGTGGGAGAGGATAATGGTGTTCTTCCTCAACCACCAGGTCAGGTTTGCGGATACGAAGAAGATCATGACATGCCTTGATGAGATGACAGGATATACTGTTCCTGGTATCGCGCTTGTGAAGAAGGTTTTCTTCTGGTATTTCCTCCTGCTTGCACTCCTCACCGCTGTCGGAATCTATTTCAAAAGGAGCAACATGACCCTTGCGGGCTCGGTGATCCTTTCCATGGCCGTCACCATGTGGGTGTTCAACATGATCTCGGCAGGTGCCTCGAACACTTCTCCGTTGCTTGTTGCCGCACTTGAAGCACGGTATCCGTCAGCCGGTTCAAACGTGATCGACGCGTACTACGGCATATTCTCGCGCAAGGATACGGTAGAGACTTTCAATTCAGGAAGCGAAAATGTCAAGATATCCTCGATCAACAAGAGCATGAACAGGTTTGCCGCCGCCAACTTCGGCGACGATCCTTCCCAGGGCATAATGGGCAAGGCCCAGGGCGAGCCTATTGAAGTCCTGACATCGTTCGGGGTGGCCAGCGTGAGCAACCTCAACATAAAGGCCAACACAACAAGGCAGATGAACGCGGCACTCTCAGTTCCCAGGAAGGAGGATGCCGAAAAATTCCCGCTTCCTGAAATAACATATGGGGAAAAGGGCTTCACCATGAAGGACTGGCAGGCGCCGTCTGGTTTTAAATTCGATTCGGCCTTCCTGACATTGCCAAACAAGACGTATCCTCTGACAATTTCCTCGGGAAAGGTGACGTTCAAACCCGTGACCGAGGAAGCCTATTTC
>JBAQUG010000111.1:0-2352 GCA_049297395.1 Victivallales bacterium
TGCATATCATAACACGCTGTCGCCTAATACTTGCGGCCTGCCATTCAACGCAGGCGCGAACCATACACAGCGCAATCTTTGACAGATAATCTCGTGCGGAAGGATTTCCGCCGAGAGTATCTAGGCCGAGTCTTCGGCTTACCCTGAGCAGCGTCGAAGGATTGGTCGCCAGCCCTATCTACATATACGCATTTTCCGTACTATCGACATCCGCCGTCAACAGAGGGTTTACAATGCAACACCTGTGGTTGGAAACATTATATCGAGTTAATTTCAAAGGCAGTCAGAATCCAGAAGTCAGCGATTCACTGCGGTTGCCGCAGTTTTATCAAAATGAAACTGCCAGGAAGAACACGCTAAAGCCGTGAACGCCAACGGCAGTTTCAGGAGAGGATGACAAGGAGGCATGCAATTCCAATTGAAATTTCAGAATGACGTGGTATTCTGAGGGCTTCTATGGAATATGAAAAGCCGCGTAACATGCTTGAAAAACCTGAAAACACGACGGGCCGGTGAAAGAGCTGGAACAATGAACAGCAAGAAGGATGCAGTCGACAGTATTTCGAAGGAGAAAGGGATGCGTGCATCCCTCGTGGCCGGCATATGCGACACCCTGATAACCGGTCTGGCCTTCGTCATGGCCAGTTCGAGCGTCCTGCTTGCCGACTTCCTGAAGACCTTCATCGAGATGCTCGCGATCTTCCTTTCCTGGATGGCGATGAGGCGTATCAACAAGGGGGCCGACAATTCTTTCGAGTACGGGGTCGGAAAACTCGAGAACATTTCCAGCATCATAGTCGGAATGGTCATGATGCTTTCCGTTTTCATCATCGCCGGCAACGCCGTGAGAAACCTGATTCATCCAAGCCATGTCCAGGGCATCGGCCTGTGGGTAAGCATTGTCGGACAGGGCATCTACCTCCTGATCAACGGACGCGAGGCCTTGAAGAACCGGCGTCTTGCAAAGGAATACTCGTCTCCGCTCTTCCATTCGCAGGCGCGGCTTTTCACGACGAGGTTCATCGGTAATTTCTTCATTATGGCCGCAATCGCCATGAGCATGAGCCTGCAGCATTTCACCTGGGCGGTATATATAGACCCAATTTCCTCGCTGGTGATTGCGGCATCGATCATGATAGCGACCATCGGCATCTTCACGAGCTCGTTCTTTGATCTTCTCGACCGGACGCTTGACGAGGAGCACCAGATCGTAATCCTCAAGGAGCTTGCTGCATTCTTCCATGAATATGAGGGGCTGCACGGGATCCGTTCGAGGCGTTCCGGCGGCAGGTTCTTCATCGAGATATTCCTGGAATTCTCCCCGGATAAAAAGGTGGGGCAGGTTCAGGAGGTCACAGATTCGATGCGCAGGAACATTGAAAATAAAATCAGAGGCAGCAGCGTGACCATCGGATTAAGCAAGGTGGATGTGAAATAAAGACACTAAAGCATGTACCTACTTTAATCCGGGGATCTTGCTTATCATGGAAGCCTTGATGACGCTGATGGTCTCGACGGTCTGTTCGAGCATCTCAAGCATCGTTTCAATTTCTTCCTTGGTGAAATTATTGCCTGTATTGTTGAGCACGTTGAGAAGCTGTCCGAGGACATTGCTGATTTCAGAGAAGGAAAGCATTTCCTCCTTTGGAATCTGGTCCGGCAGCACCTTCAATGCATCAAGTCGGCGCAGGAAAGACATCTGATCCTCAAGCAGCGCAAGAGCCCTAGCCCTCAGCCTGCCGTTCGCCTCATCGGTAGATTTGCTGTAATCAACAGTGACTTCCTCCCAGAGTTCGTCAAGGAAGTTGTCAAAAGCAACATGCTGCGCCTCGTCTTTGAAGAGGAGCTCGCGTCCGGCGGAGCAGCGCTTCCTTACGCCATCCAGGAGCCGCCTGCCATTATAAAGTTCATCGCGCATGAACGCCTCGATCTCATAGGCCAGCAGACCCACGCCGAGATCCTGCAGTATCTTGTCAAGGCTGTCAACACTGCCGGTCGAAATCGAGAGCTGGGATTTAAGGTCCACGCTGTCGACAGGGTTTTCATCCTTGTACCACAGGATGCTGTTCATCGCCCCCATAGGCTTGACGCCTACTTTTCCGCTGAACTTCATGAATTCGCCGTAGCTTATGAAGACATTCTCCAGTAGAGCGGGATTTGATATGAATGCCTGCTCAAGCTGCGACTGGATGTCAATTGCCGGGCCATAGACGTCGAAGACACCCAGGAGCGCATCTTCCATCCGTGATATCCAGTTCTGTATGTCTGGCAGATGACTTTGTTTTTCAGTGCCTGGCAGGAAGCTGAAGCGGAAGATGCCCTTGTCGGAGCTTTCAACGCTTGCTATGAGAG
>JBAQUG010000112.1:0-6863 GCA_049297395.1 Victivallales bacterium
GCGGTGAAACCGCCGGATGCGAAGGCGGGCGGCAGATTGATTCTCCACTTATAGCCTGGATAATCTCCCTCTCCTGCCAGTCAAGCTGGCAGGGGGCGGGGGAATGCCCAGAAAAACCACGCAGGTACGGTACTGCTAATATGCGTATAGTAGATAGAGCCCGTCCACAAAAAGGTGTTTTTGTGGACGGGCTCTAATCTGGTAAAATCCAAGTTCAAATCCCGATTTCCACCTAGTACCGACAAACACAAACGAGTTTCTAATTTCAAACAAAGAAAAATACGCAAACTAAAGTTTGTACTCCAACGAAGAAGCATTCCAGTCGGAGTTCAAGCCCTGGACGCACGCATTAGGCGCGCAGGGTCTTGAATATTATAGTATCGTAGTAGTGCAATTTATTGCACGTTGCTCTAAGATAACGGCGTATAAATTCGCCTGCTACGAACGGAATCAACATTAATTTCCGTAAAATCTTAACTTGGACATTGGATATTCCTTGTTCGATATTGGATATTCTGCGTTGCGGCCATTGGCCGCTTAAATCAATCTCAAGGAAATTGAGTTTTAACCCCACAGGGAGGATGCCTGTGCCAGATTAAGAAAAATCGGATAATCCACTATGCGAATATTGCTCCTGTCCACAAATACTTTTTCCGAGCCTTATGCTGTCTACCCGCTGGGAATGAGCGTAATTGCCGGGGCGTTGACTGCTGCCGGACATGAAGTCAGGCAGTTTGATCCCATGGTATGCGGCAGGGATAAATGTAAGAATCAACTTGCCGAACTGATCCAGGAATTCCATCCCGATGCAATTGGCGTCAGCATCCGCAATCTGGACAACATGGACAGTTCCGACGCATCTGAACCGCTCATCCATGAAAGTATTGAAACAGTCAGGCAGCTGCGGAAGTCATCCTCGGCGCCGATCATCCTGGGAGGCAGCGGATTTTCACTGCAGCCTGCGACAATCCTGCGCTTGACCGGGGCAGATTACGGCATCGTTGGCGAAGGGGAGGACAGTGCAGTGTCCCTGATCACTCGATTGTCCAAGGGCGAGAATATTACGGAAAAACTGCATTATGCGTGCACCGCGAGACAATTCGGGGCCAGTTACCAGGAGGATATACTGCATTTCTACAACAACGAGACCAACATCATCCCGCTGCAGACCAAGCGCGGGTGTTCAAGCAAATGCATTTACTGTACATACCCGCTGCTGGAGGGATGTCGTGTCAGGATGCGCGACCCGGAACAGGTCATCTCGGAAATCATCAAGATGCGTCTGCAGTTCCCTAATGCCATGCTGTATTTTGTCGATGCAGTTTTCAACGATCCCGGCAAGAAATACCTGGAGCTGCTTGAGCTGATGCTCCGCCGCAACCTTGCTGTGCCATGGACCGCATTCATCACGCCGGAACGGCTGGAAGAAGAGGAAATCAAACTGATGGCGGCCGCAGGCATGACCGCGGCGGATCTGGGGCTTGACGCAAGCACCGATGCCACTCTCGCTGGAATCGGAAAGAATTTCACTTTCAGGGATATTCCGCAAATATGCCGTACGATGATTAAACTCGATGTAGAGGTGACTGCCAGCGTGATGTTCGGCGGTCCCGGAGAAACCGAAGAAACAGCAATAGCCGGAATCGCAAATCTACGTTCATTGGAACCGGTTTACTCAATAGTTTTCTCGGGTATAAGGATATTGCCGGGAGCGCCGTTGCTCGACCTGGCCAGGCAGCAAGGCATGGTTCCACCGGACTGGGACGAGATCAGTAAGATTTACTATTTCGCCCCAGGCTTGTCTCCGGCCTGGCTTGACCGGACGCTGAAATCTGGTTTTGCCGGAAGCCGGCATTGCATCTACCCGCCCGGATCACGCAACGACCAATTGAAGAAAATTCTCAGGTTAGGCTATGTCAAACTGAAAAAACTGCAGTTGACGAAGGGCGCATCATGACAGAAGAGACATCCTATCGTTTCAACATCAAAAAGGTCTGGTGCGTGATCCCTGTCTACAACAACGCAGGAACCGTACTTGACGTTGTGTCCCGCTGCCTGAGGCAGATGGATAACGTGCTCATCGTTGACGATGGCAGCACAGACTTGAACTTGACCGAGGCCTGCGCCAGGCTGCCGGCAACGGTCATCCGCCATTCTAAAAACTGCGGAAAGGGAACGGCAATCCTCACTGCCTTGGAATTCGTCAAAGCCAGGGACGCCGATTATATGATCACAATTGATGCCGACGGGCAGCATTACCCGGAAGACATCCCGCTTTTCTTTCCAATACTGGAGGCCAATGACTATTCCCTGGTGGTCGGATGCAGGGATTTTTCCGGAGGAAATGTTCCACGCTCAAGCCGCTTTGGCCGCAGCTTCTCCAATTTCTGGATGAAGCTTGAAACCGGGCTTGACTGCGGCGACTGCCAGAGCGGATTCCGCGCCTATCCGGTAAAATATATTGCACAGCTGAAATTCCTGTGCAAGAGGTATAATTTTGAAACCGAAGTGCTCGTCAAGTGCGCCTGGGCGGGAATGGAACTCCATTCTTTGCAGGTTCGTTCATGGTATCCGGAACCCGGCAAAAGAATATCGCACTTCCGTCCATGGGGGGATAATTTCTGGATTTCCTGTATTCACGCGCATCTTCTTGCGCGTCGAATACTGCCGATGCCAGCCAGGCGATTGCGTCCTAAGCCAAAGCCATCGCTTTCGATTTTCCCCCTGTCTCTTTTCTTTTCCTCCCTTCTGCGCGAAAACACTACGCCCGGCGGACTTGCCGCCGGCGCGGCTGTCGGCACCATCATCGGTATCATTCCGATTCCAGGGGTTCAATCTATCGTAATAGTCTATGTGGCATCCCGGCTTCATTTGAACATAGTCCTGCCCCTGGTAATCCAGAATCTTTTCATACCTCCCTTTGCTCCGCTCCTATGCATAGAACTTGGATACTGGCTGCTCAATGGAACATGGCTGACTGAATTCACCTTCACAACGCTCTGCACGCAAATCTACTACCGTATAGCCGAATGGTGGATTGGCAGTCTGCTGCTGGGCCCCGTCTTTGCCGCCCTGACGGCAGGAGGCACCTATGTTGCAGCGGTATTCATTCAACGCAAAAGGAGCCGGCAGCAATGAGTGATCACACACACACACAGGGGCTGAGCGCCACGAGGGGCAACTCGTTTGGAATCGGTTTTTTCCGATTGCTGCTGAAGTTCGGGGGTATAAACCGCGCCTGTGAATTTGTCTGGTTCATAGCATTGTTCTATGCACTGTTTGACCGCAGGGCAAGACGCTCAACCATGCCCTACCTGCGGCACCGTTTCCCTAAGGCCGGACTATTCCGTCTGTGGTGCTACGCCTATCGTCTGATGGTCAGCCAGGGACAATCCCTGCTTGAGGCGACGGCAGTCAATGCCGGGGCCGAATATTCCATCATTTCAGAAAACAACACCGAACTCCGTGACTTGATATTAAAATCGAAACATGGCATCATCCTGCTGATCTCCCATTTCGGCCCTTGGCAGGCCTCTATGTCGACAGTTTTAAACTATGGGCGCAATGTGACCATTGTGGTGCAACGCGACCAGAATGTAAATGTTGATAAAATGATGGCTGTAAAAAATACCGGTCTGACAATCAACACCGTGTTCACTGATGATCTGACCGGGGGGATTCTCGACGCCATGTCCGCCATCGAGCGTGGCGACATAGTCTGCATCATGGGGGACCGCTGCCGTGAAAAAGATGCCCTCCTGATCGATTTTCTCGGTGAACCTGCCAGATTTCCGTTCGCTGCGTTTTATCTTGCGGCAAAATGCGCCTGCCCTGTAGTGCCGATGTTCGTGTTCCGCGAAAAGCACCATGATACCTTGCTGTTTAATTTTGGAAAGGCGCTCTATCCGGAATGTCACGTCCAAGGCAACCAACGCCGCGAGAGCCTGCGCCCATACGTTGCAGCCTATGCCGCCGAACTTGAAGAAGCTTCCCGCAGGTTCCCATTCCAGTGCTACATTTTTGAAGATGTATGGGAAATACGATCAGGGTGAATGGCATATGGATGGAAGTTTGTTCGTAGTCAAGCCATTATTGGCTGCGTTGAGCAAGGCAGGCTTTCCAGCCTGTTGTTCCAATTCCCAAACCAGGTAAACAAATTGAATTTGGCTCTCAAGTAAAACAGACATTCCTGTCTGTTTGCATTCATTTTCTTACCATATGCAGACAGTCGGGCTATCTATACAAGAACTTAAGAAATGTCGGGCTAAGGCCCAACCTACTTTTATTTCACGAATCCTGCAGCCACCACATTAATCTTCCTGCCGTTGGCAAGCATGACCGTAACCAGTTTCGCCGCGACATCGGAATATTTGACGTCAGCAACGTCAGTGCCATCGCCTTTTGCGAGTTTCGCAAGAAGTTCGAGCTGTTCACAGGCTAATAGAGATATGCTCACAGGAGTTGGACCCTCCTCGGGATCATTGAGCGATACAACTGCAACTATTCCGATACTGCCAGTTTCAATTGCGGTTTTCTGCGCGTCGTCTATTACTCCGAGTGTCTTGAGCCCAGCAAGCACGGCATCCCTCATAGAGGTTTTGACATGCACCACGAACGGAACTGCGGACAATGCCGATGTCGTTGACGTGTCATTTCCAGCTCCTGCGCCTTCAACACCGTAGAAGAACATGTATAGCCCTTCGTCTAGTTTGGCTGCCAACTTCGCATCATCCCCCGCCTTCACAAGCGTGCTGTCCACCCACATCGTCTCATAGATGCCGACAATATCCTCTTCTCCCCATCCGTTCCGGGTGTTAAGGAAGTTCTGTAAACCTATGATGTCCGCTTGGAGCGGAACTGCTACAGTTGCAGCAGGCAGGTATGCTGAGAAGTCGAAAAAGTTATTCGCCTCCATGCATCCCTTCCTAGTAGCTACCGTATGGCTGGCCGTGCCCTTTGCGTCATCAGGAATCTTGTCGAAGAAGAAGTCGAAGGTGTGTTCGCCTTCGCTGTTGATCTTCACCGAGTATGAGAAGACACCCTTCGTATCCGTCTTGATCAGGGTACTTGTCAATCCTGTGATCGGGTTCCTGACCTGGAGAACTATGTTTGGAATTCCAACTTTGTTATCGTCGATCACCTTTCCCTTGAAAACAGCCGTGAACGGGACAGGAAGATCATTCACAGGAATTTGCGTGAGCACGATGTCAGCCATGGTATAATAGGTCACCGTCAGCGTCATGTCCGCATACGCCGTCGTGCCATACAGCATGAAGTACCAGGTGCCGGAGGCAGGTTTGCTTATAATGATGACCTCCGTAGTCTTGTTCTCTATCCCCTTCGCCCCGTACAGCGCTTTCGTCGGGAAGTTTGCGAACTTCGCATAGAGATCACAGTCGTTGCTGAGTCCTATAGGGGGCGCGACGCCTTCAAGCGTCGCGACCATCCGCGTAGCACCCATCGGCACGTCCAGCGAATAATACAGCGCAGTGCCCTTCGCCCTGCTGCCGGTGCCGACTGACCCGACCCCGTTCGCTAGCGGAGTCGCCGCCAAAATAGTCGCGCCAGCCGCCTTGCCCATCGCGCCCAACAGGCTGAAGTCGCTGTCGTAATGCGCCCCGTACTTCGCCTTCACCCTGTAATAGTAGACCGTGTCAATGACCACGGAATCGTCGCCCAATGACGTGCAGTCGACCGCATCCCCGACCTTCAGCTCGTTCTCTTTCATCAGCTTGTCAGTGTAGCGGTACACGTCATACGCCGTTGCGCCGGACACTGCGGCCCAGCTCACCGACACCTTGTCCGAATACGTCCCGTTGCTTGCGCTGATGGTCGCCGGCCCCTTCTTCGAGAGGTATCCTATGTTGGGCTTGCTGATCACGGTCACGGCATTCTGGTTCCTGGCTGCAATCCAGTAGTAGTGTTTCTGCACTATACCTCCAACCTGGGGGACGATGTCATCCCCGAAATCTTCTATGAAGAGAGCCGATGTCTCAGCAAGGGGCGTGGCAGTCAGAGGATCCGGTGCGGGTGCTAAAGCCTCGGTGCGGAACACCATGTACGATGTCGCGTTAGCAACCTTCGTCCACGAAACACGGATCTTGTCGAAATATGTCCCGTCAGACGCAGTGACGGCTCCGGGGACTGCCGGCTTCTTAGCCACGTATCCGGAATTTCCCGCGCTGTACTTGCTGGTTCCGGCCTTTATGGACTTGCTCACGCTGTCGTAATACGAGTTCTCCGACTTGGCGAAATAGTAATAGGTCGTCCCGTAAGCCGCCGTGCTGTCCTCGAAAATACAGTCTGTCGTATCGCCCAGCTTGGTGAAGTTGCCGCTCGTGTTGTTCGCAGCGTTGACAGTGTTCCTCCAAACCTCGTAGCTGGTCGCGCTGGTCACAGGTTTCCAGGTGATTACTACCCTGTCCTCATATGTGCCATCAGTGGCAGAAACTGCAGGAGCTGCGGGAACGGCAATAGCCTTGGAATATTTCACCATAAGTGAGAGCCCGCTATAGTTTGTCACTCCGTAGAGACGTATCAGCCAGTTCCCTTCTATCGGACTCCCGATCTGGAAAAGTTCAGTATTGCTGCCACGGATGGATTTCCTGAGAACTGTTCCGGAAGGATTGACTACGTCGAAATCGCAGTCGCCTGTTCCACCGGAGACAGTGACCGAAAGCAATGTCTGTCCGGGAAGCACTGTCAGCTGGTATGCTTTTACCGATCCTGCGGAAGCACTGTGCGCCCAACCTGATTATGATAGATTCTGCCCCTGTAAACATGGTAACACTTCTCCATTTCTTGCCACGGTGATGTGGCCGTTCACGAGTAACCAGGTTTCGATGGCAAGGCGTATCGCCTTC
>JBAQUG010000113.1:0-1900 GCA_049297395.1 Victivallales bacterium
CGTCCCGAGCGCCCAAAACAGCCTCGGGACGCCTCGAGACGGTTTCAGCGAAACCGTCATACTTGATCGGTTTGCCTGCAAAACAAGGTAGGATCAAACTATCAAATAGTAAGACTGACGCATTACCTGTCTTCGCTCCGGATATAATAGGCATTTAGTATAATTATTAAACAATATGATAGTCATTTGGTATAATTATTTGACATAATGCATATATCCATTTTCATTCAGGGAGTATCTCTACTTCAGCAAGGATAAGAAGCTCGAACCTTTGAGCATCGACCAGATATACAACGACAGATGGAGTCCAGATCATCTGAAGTATGGCTATTTATTTGAAGACTACCTCCGAGGGGGGCTTCTGCCTTATTCGCTTGAAGAACCGGACACCATTGCCCTGCTCGGCAACAGTCTGGAAAAAATAATCCACAAGGATATCCCGTCAGCCTCCAAGGTGACAATGGATGAGATTCATCTTATTGAAAAGACCTTGAAATTCATAGGCAAGTCTCCGGTTGACGGAATCAACTGCTCGTCGGTGTCGAACAATCTTGGAATTACAAAATATAAGGCGGAATCATATCTAAGGCTTCTAGAGAAGGCTTTTGTCATTAACATGATCTTCCCTGAAGGGACAAATGTGCTGAAGGAGCCAAAGATACTGATGTGCCTTCCCTACAGGCTATTGTATTCAGAATACGAAGACTGCCTGGGCGCGCTCAGGGAAGATTTTTTCGTGGAGTCTATGAAGATGAGAAAACTGGAATTCAGCTATCTCAAGACTAACCGCGGCGCAAAGACTCCTGATTTCCTTGTCACAGAAAAAAAACGGAGAATCGTTGTTGAGGTCGGAGGAAGGAATAAAGGACATGAACAGTTTAAAAACGTATCCTGGGATCAACGGATGATTTTCGTGCACTCAGATTCTTTCTCGGGCATAAGGAAGCCGCTGTTCCTCATCGGATATGTTTAATCTTGGTTTCTAAAATTACCCGACCCTTGGGTCAAAGTTCACTTCCCCGCTTCGGCGGCGGCCTCGATTGCGATATCATCGAGATACAGTTTGAAAGGGCCCTTGCCTCCAGGGATGTTGAACATTACGCCGATCTTCCTGTCAGCGGCTATGGGCTTGTAGAGCTCCATCGACACAGTCTCGGAGACGGTTCTCCATGAGCCATCATCGTTGCGCGTCTCCAGCAGGGCCCTCACGTTTCCGGATTTGTCTCCGGGCACGCACGGAAGCCATACTGTCATCCTGTTCCACCGCTCAAATTCGAATTTCCCCAACGGAACTGACTTCTTCCAGTCCCCTCGCGTCAACGCCACCGTCCGCCCTGCAATCGATAGCGTGGCCATCCTCTCCGAGTTCCCCGCAGTCCTCAACTCCATGGAGAAGGAAGTCTCGTTTGCAGAACCTACTGGCATAAAGCATATGCTGAACTTGATCAGGGGCGCCTGTATCGGCGGTGTGGAGACGCAAATCCCGTACATGGTGGCTTTGTCACTTGATGCCAGATGATCAATAAGCAGAGATCTTTTACCCCCGGCGCTTTCGATGTTGCTCGTGGCAAGGATGTCATCGGGAGGCATCGTGCCCCAGGCCTTATGCCAGCCTATGGGAATATAACCGGGCAGGGTATCCTCGAAATCCTGCCGCCATATGACTGGACTTTCAACTCCCAGTGAATCAGGCAACACGCATAGAGCTAGAGCGACTTGAACTGCAAGAAGGATCGTCATTTGCAATCTATTCATAATTCACTTCTCCATAAGCTTAACCGGCTTCGCCGGGATTTCTCAGTTTAACCTTCCCCTGCCAGTTTACCTGGCAGGAAAGGGAGATTGGAGAGCTAAGGGAATGTCCCTTAGCCTCCCAATCTTTGCCTCCTGCGGGACAAGC
>JBAQUG010000114.1:0-1648 GCA_049297395.1 Victivallales bacterium
TGCATATCATAACACGCTGTCGCCTAATACTTGCGGCCTGCCATTCAACGCAGGCGCGAACCATACACAGCGCAATCTTTGACAGATAATCTCGTGCGGAAGGATTTCCGCCGAGAGTATCTAGGCCATTCCTTGATCTTGGCCACCTTGGCGCCGGGCTTGTCTCCAGCCTTGTCCGGAACTGCCACATTAGCTTCAGCTGCCGCCGGGGCCGCTTCCACCACTTCAGCCTTGACAGCTTTAAATGATGCGTTCATCCGATCCCACTGATGCTGTGAATTCCGGGCCATATCCGTTTCCATGGTGTTCTTCCTGAAGATCCGCCCGCTTTTCACATATGTTTTTTGAATAATTCCGGGTTGTGGAAAATAATTCCTGAGCCTCTGTAACAGTATAATGGACAATACACTGAACGAGATGTTTTTCAACAATCTGTTTGTTCTTTGGAATTTGGAACCTGGAGTTCGATATTGGACGTCAAGCATTTAGTGTCTTGACGGTCAAATCTTGTGTTTACAGCACAAAAAAGATTACAGGAAATATTTTTATCCGGTTAGTTTACAGGGCCATTACCGGAATCTGCTTTTCTTGAGAAGCTTCTTTGCATGCTCTTCGCATTTCTTCGCCGTCTCCAGGGAATCCTGTATTCCTATTTTTTCAACAGCCCAGGCGACATCAAATGATATTTCCTCTCCTGGACGAAGCGTTTTCGCCGGGGAAATCAGCTCCAGTTCGAAATAATCCGATACATAAACCTCAACCGAGCATCCACCGTCGGGATAATATGACTCTTCTTCAAATTTAAATAGCTGGAAGTATGCCGTGTCCCCATATATCGCGCATATCCATCCATCCTTGACGTCCGCATAAAACTTGCCAGTAAATCCTTTTTCAGGCTGGGAAAGGAAAACATAGCCATCCTTGACGGTCAAAAATCTTGAGAGACTTTCCTTTGGAAATGTCAACGGGGAAATGCCGTTCGGAAAAGGGCTCTTCTCAAGCGGGGAATACTTGAAACATGTCTCTTTGGCAAGTTTGGCTATGACCATGTCGGGCCTGTTGATGGTCGTCACGTTTTGAATCATGTTGATCGGACGCCTTCGCACACCGTCCACCGCAGTGATTTTCTGGCGCATCACCACCATTGGCGATGAACTGTCAAGTTCAATCTTCCTCCAGGCTTTCACTCCAGCTTCAATGCTTGGCCGGCTCTCCATGATCAACGCGCCCGATCCGTCTGCCTTGCACGCCCATGGGGCACCGTCAAACACTTCGTCAGGAGGCCAGCTTTTGCCACCTCTGAGCTGGGCGTTGTCGGATTGCTGGACGACCCAGAACCTGTCTCCTCCAAAATTTGCCCAGCCAAACATTGGTTCCTTGGCCGCCGCATCCTTTAAGAGCAGCCCTTCCAATTCTTTATTATTCCATATGAAGTTTTCACCATTGACAACGGAAAACCCCATTATCTTGCCGATTGACGGAACAACTGTCAGTGTAATTTTTCCGTTTGAGCATTTGACAGAATCCTTCCATCCTTTGTAGTCCACTTTTTCCGCATCAGCGCATATCGCTGTTCCGCAAATGCCGAGGGATATCGCAAGCGTAATTGTCCTCAAAGTGTTTTTTACCAGTTGTTTCATAATGATTG
>JBAQUG010000115.1:0-7742 GCA_049297395.1 Victivallales bacterium
GGCTGTCCCTCTGCATTGCGATGTTCGCATCCGGCTGCGCCGCCGGAAACGGCTCCAATCCCGACGAAGGGCTTTGTGTCCGCTACACGTTGGAACGTCCGGCGTTTGTCACGGTGGTGATCGACGACCGGGAAGGACGGAGGGTGCGAAACTTGGTGTCATGCGTCTGGCGCGAGTCAGGGATCCAGCGCGAGCCATGGGATGGACTGGATGATCTCGGCAAGCCGGCGCCTGCGGGCGAATACCGCTGGCATGGCATCCTCCACGATCCTGTCACCGCCCATTTCCAGGGAACCTTCGATTCTCCGGGCGATCCTCCGTGGCTGACTTCCCCGCGTCAGGCAATCAACCAGGTTTATTCAAGCGGCGTGGCGGGCGGGTGGCTTGCCGACCATACTCCGCCGAAGTGCGTATGCGCCGGGGATGGACGGATTTTCATCGGTGCGCCGATGGCCGAAGCCGGGCATTCCCTGATCGAAGTGACTCCCGAGGGGCGCAAGGTCTGGGGCAGTCTGTGGCTGGCGCTGGCCGGTTCGGACGCCTTGGCATATGACGATGGAATCCTTTATGTGGCGGCGGAAAAAGGCTGGATGAACGACAAACTGGCCGTCAACAGGATTACGGCAAAGGATCATCGCTACGTTCCAAATTCCAAAGAGGTGATGGACCGGCACAAGGATAACGCGGCGGCGTTCATCAAAGTCGCCTCGTCGGATTTCTCGGGAATCCGCGGCATTGCCGTTACTCCGTCATGGATCGTGCTTTCGCTGTCGGACCGCAACCGGCTGGCCTTGTTTGACCGTCAGACCGCCGACTTTGTCCGGGATCTGCCCTTGCCGGAGGCGGGAGGGCTGGCGCGTGGTCCGCAGGGCGATTTGTATGCCGTGAGCGGCAGACAGGTGCTGCGTCTGGATTTGGAAAAGGGGGCGCATCAGCCGGTGGTCTCATCATCACTGGAACAGCCCTGTGGCCTGACGGTGGATGGCAACGGGGATTTTTATGTGACAGACCAGGCTCCGGGCGAACAGTGCGTCAAGGTGTTCGACAGTAGCGGAAAATTCCTGCGCCGGATAGGGAAACAGGGAGGGCGCAAGGAGGGGACATTCGATCCGCTGGCCATCAGTCATCCGGGAGGCGTCGCGATTGATGCCCGTGGACAGGTATGGATAACCGAAAACGATTTCCTGCCGAAACGGGTCAGCGTATGGAGCCGGGACGGGAATTTGATTCTCGATCTGGTGGGTCCTCCGCACTATGGGGGCGGCGGATCGCTGGATCCGAAACGGAAAGAGAGCGCCTTCTACCGCGGCATGGCTTTCGAGTGGGAAAACTGGCCGGAACGGAGCCGCCTGAAAGCGGTCTTGTTCCGTCCAGAAGAACATGCGGATCTGCCGTTGCCATTGGACGCATCACACGAGCTTAATCAACTTAATCGTGCAGCATCACGGCAAGGGAAGCTATATCTCATAAGCGATTTCAGCTGGGCTCTGCCCGGCGCATTCATAGGGGAAGTAAAGGATGACCGATTGGTTCCGCGCGCCATCCTCGGATCCTTGCCGGCTCTCCGGAAAGCCTGGAAAACATCGCATGCGGCCTTCCTGGAAAAACTGGGAGAGCCCACGAAGGCGAAACCCAACACGGGAGTGTTCCTCTGGTCGGACAGGAATGGCGATGGAAAGGCGCAGGAGGAGGAAGTTTCAATCCAGAAGGACTGGTCGTTCGGCTCCCAATGGTCGTACCGGATGGGACAGGATCTGGAGTTCCATGCATGCACCGCCGATGGACTGGTGCGAATTCCGCCACGGGGAGACGCTTCTTTGTCATACGACCTTGCCGACGCGAAGATCACACCGCTGCCTCCGGGATATGGTCCGGGCAATATCATCGCCCTGTCGTCCGACTCATCCGGCAACTACATCCTCAACCTGTTCCACCGGGACGGCGATCCGCGCAATGTGCTCATGGGGCTGGCGCCGGACGGGAAGGTCCGCTGGACCTATCCCAATCCGTATCCGACCAACACGCACAGCTCGCCGCTGCCGAAGGTCGGGGAACTCCGGCATACGCTGAACGTGGAAGGTTTCGCGAAACTGGACGGAGGGATGGGCGAAATATTCCAGCTCAATGGCAACAAGGGGATCAGATATCTTATCACCACCGACGGACTTTTTGTCGCCCAGCTCCAGGCTGATGCACGGATTGCCCCCCTCACCCGCGACCTTCCGCTGAAGGAGGATGCGGCACAGCGGGCGGCGTCAAATCCGAAAACAAGCGATTCAGCAGCGCCCATGGCCTGGTATGACATGCGTCTGGACCAGGTCAGCCTGGAGGACGAATGCTTTTATGGATGGCTGGGACGTATCGGAAACGGGCCTATTTTCCAGATCGTTGGAAAGGACTCCTGCAATGTGACGGAAGTGCGGGGGTTGTCAACCTTGAAGCGCATGGATGGCGGCGCCATCTCCATCACACAGGAGGCGCAGGAGAAAGCTGTCCGGAAGGCGGCGCGTCCGCAGCGGATACGTCTGGTTCAAGCTGGTCCTTTCGCCTCCGGAGCCAATACCGAGATGCTGAATTTTCCGCAGGAAAATCCGGTGGCCGCATTCCGCGTGACATACGACAACCATGGGTTGAACCTGATAATCGATGTCAAGGACGAGACTCCGTTTGTCAATCGCGGCCAGGATTGGAAGACCCTTTTCAAGACGGGAGACGCCGTGGACCTGCGGTTCGCGGCCAATGCGGATCTGCCGCCGGGACGGACTGCGGCTGGAACTGGAGACATCCGCCTGCTTCTGAGCATGTTCGAGGACAAGCCGGTCGCGGTCCGGTATCGGTTCGTGGTGCCCAACACTGCGGAGCCGGAGAAATTCGCCTCGCCCACCGGAGTCGCCACGGTGGATCGGGTGTCACGCATGCCGGAAGTCGAGATCAAGGTGGACAGGAAGGACAAGGGATACCGGCTGGAAGCCAGGATCCCGTGGATAGTCCTGCGGCAGAACGGAGCACCAAAAGGGGTGAGGATGTTCGACATCGGCGTACTCATGTCCGACACAGGCGGCGACCGGTGCGTGGCGCGCTACTACTACTTCGACCAGGAAAGCCAGGTAGTGGCGGATCTGCCATCGGAAACGCGCGTCAATCCCTCGCATTGGGGGGAAATAGAGTTCTGATCGGGCGGACAGGCATGATAAATTTTAATTGTTTAATTGAAGGAGAATAAAAAATGAAGAGATTTTCAGGAAGTCGGATTTCAGGAAATTCCAGATGGCCTCTGTTTTTCCATGGACTGCTCACGGCGGCGATGCTGCTGGGATTCGGTGCGGGAACTGCCATGGCCGGACCGGAGGAGACGCTTTCACCGATGAGCGCCGTGCCGGCCGGCAAGATCACCATCGACGGTGATCTCGCTGACTGGGATTTCACCGGCAGCCAGACCGCCTATGTCGCGGCGGAATTCCTCGAGCAGGAACGGGGCGAGTACGTCTTCGCCTATGACCAGGAGGCGCTGTATGTTGCGGCCCGGGTGGCCGATACCACGCCGCTGCGCAACATCCATCACGCCGCAGAACGGTTCTGGGAGGGGGACGGCATCGAACTCCGGCTCTACACCAACCTGAAAAACAACAAGTCCATTCCCAACCGCACCCAGAAGCAGCACGATCCGCAGGTCGTGCATATGACGTTTTTCCGCCAGCATACAACAGGCACGACATGGACCTTCCTGGCATACGGCGCCGACTTTTACGAAACAAAAATGAATCCCGTCGGAGTCGAAACCGCCTTCCGCGAATTCCCAGACAAAACCGGGTACGCCCTTGAAGTGAAGATTCCATGGACGGTGCTGAACGTGCCTGTGCCTCCGAAAACAGGCGACAGCATCCGGGCGATCATCGGGTTCAACTTCAGCAACCAGGCCGGCGACCGGCGCATCCGCAGCGCACCTGGTGCCTATCTCTCCCATCCCGGTGACTTCGCTTTTCTCAACACCTCCACATGGGGTTACCTGCAGTTCGCCGGAGAACCGCTGAAGAAACGAAACTGGCCGGATCCGGTCCAGCTTCTGGCCTCGATGCAGAAAGAGCAGCAGGAAGGACAGGCTATTCCACTGAACCTGCCCCGGTCAGGTCAGGTGACCGTCAACGTTTACGAGCCGAAGACTGGCCGCATAGTTCGGGAAATAGTCCAGGATCGCGTATTGCCTGCGGGGGCTCAGACAATGATTTGGGATGGCAAGGACAATGCGGGCGAGGATGCGCCTCTTGGCGACTATGCATACAAGGCGCTGGTGCATCCGGGAGTCAAGGCGCGTTACATCGGCTCGACCGGGAGTTCCGGTACGCCACCGTATTCGAATGATGCCGCTACCGGCGAATGGGGAGGAGATCATTCGGCACCGCTGTCCGTGACCATCGATGCGAAAGGCATGACCCTCCTCTGGCCCATTGCGGAACAAGGCAAGGCCATCGTCCGGCTCGATCTCCAGGACCGTACCCTCTGGCGCTATACCCCGTTCTTCGACGCCGGCGGAAATTTCTACACGATGGCATCCGACGGCGAATACGTCTACCTGACCTATGAAACCACGAGCACCCCGCCGTCAGTCTTCCGCCTGAGCGCGGCCACAGGGGCGCCACAGTTCTTTGTCAAGGACGCCAGATCCGTGCCGCTGACAACGGAAACCAAGCGGGTGGAAACGCCGGCCATCAGCCGTCCGGTTAATTATGATCTCATCGCCACCAGCCTGGCCGTGGACGCGCAGTACCTCTACGTTTCAATATTCTCCGCCAATGAGATTCTGGTGCTGAACAAGGCCGACGCCTCGCTCAATAAACGGATTCCCGTACCGGGGCCGCGCGGTCTGGCCGTGGAAAAGGACGGGGTTCTGCTGGTGGCATCCTACGCCGGAGAGCTCGGACGTGTCTCCCGCGTGACTGTGGCCACCGGCAAGTGCAGTGACGTGGTCACAGCCGGGCTGAGCGCGCCCTGGGGCATAGCCGTACGGGCCAACGGCAATTTCCTAGTCACGGATCTTGGCGCAAGCCAGCAGATCAAGGAATTCACGGCGGACGGCAAGCCTGTCCGCATTTACGGCAAAGTCGGTGGACGTCCATATGCCGGTTCATATCACGCAGGCGATTACCGGCGGCCAGCCGGAATCGCAGCAGATCGCAACGGTGGATTTGTCGTGACCGAGGCGGCTATTCCATCGGTGGTCACCCGTATCGGGAAGGATGACGCCATTGCACGGCAGTGGTTCGGACCCGGCGCCTATTCCACTGCGGTCTGGCCGGATCCCGAAGATCCCTTCCTGATCTACTCCCTGCCCGGCAGCGAGGATGGAATCGTCCGGAGTGCGCTTGATCCTAAGTCCGGCAGCTGGCGCCTGGATGCGTACTGGGCAATCTCCAGTTCCTACACTGTAAAAAATGGTAATTCAGACCTTTCAGCATTCACCTTTGCGGATCCCGCATTTCAACGGTTCATGGACGGCATCAGCCAGCCGCAGACCGTGCGCCTGGGCGGCGCCAGCTACATGTCCAGCGATGCCGAAAAGCATCCGATTGTCCGCATCGCCGGTGATCGTTTTGTGCCGGTGGCCGCCGCCGAGGCGCGCAACGGCCAGATATGGATCGGCCAGGACAAAAACAGCGATGGACAGCTTGAACAGGGCGAGTGGGAGACAGTCCCCGGAATCGCACTGGTCGCAGCCAACGGCAAGCCCGGCAATCTCAACGGCCATACCGGAAGCCATACGCTCAGCGCCTATTCAGGCAACTGGTACCTGGCGGGGGACAGAAGCATCTATCGGATTCCCTGCGCCTCCGTTGCAGACGGAAAACTACGGTTTGCCGTCGCGGACACCAAAGTCTTTGTTGCGGATGTCACGGACGGTTACAAGGAAGCGTTCCATTCTTCCTACCGCTGGGGCATTCTCGGGATGCGCGAAGATCCCGCCGGCAACCTCTACGTGCTCTACACCTATTACGGAAAATCCCCTGGCATCGGGCATTCCTCGGACATCAAGCGTGTCTTTCTCGTCAAGTTCGATCCTCAGGGGAAGCGGCTCTGGTCCGCAGGGCGCAAAGCCGCAGGCTTTGCCAAGCCGGGGGAAATCTACAATCCCTGGGTGATGGCCGGTCTGCTGGGCGACAAGGCCGTGGCGATCTCCGATGAGGCCGGCGGAATGCTCCATTTCTACAACACCGACGGTTTTTACCTGGGCCATATTTTTGAAGACTTCTCCCGCGGCGATGGCCGGCCCGGACCGTATCTGTTCCACGGCGAAAACTTCAGCGGGCGCGTCCATGAATTCCCCGGACAGAAGGAGTACCGCTACATGGCCTACATGGGCACAACCGACAGCCGCGTGTTCGCATTGGAGGGCGTGGACGCTCCCGGTGAAACGATTGCCGGCACCGTAACCCTGATACGGAATTATGGCACGCGGAAATCCGCCGCCGGAACAACCAGCCTCACCAGGACCGCCACTCCGCCGGCGATAGACGGCTCCATGACGGGCTGGGATCAAATCGCCCCGCTGAGCATCCTCGGCGGCGACAAGGAACTTGCCTCCGTACGTCTGGCTTTGAGCGGCGACAGCCTCTGTTTCCGTTTCGAGGTCAAAGACTCCTCTCCTCTGGCAAACGCCGAACCGGATCCCAAAATAGCGTTCAAGGGCGGCGACGCGGTGGATCTGTATTTCGGACCGGCGGGCGAACGCCGGGATCCGGTGCTGGGCGACGTGCGGCTGCTGATCGGCCTGCATGACGGCCAGGCAACACTGGTCGGGATGAAGCCGAAAGCCGAGGGCGTGCGAAATCCGCAGACCTACAGCAATCCCAGCGGCCATAAGCGAGAATTTGATTTCGTGGGTGCAGTTGAAGGCTCCGAGGTGAAGGCTGTGAAAACAGCCGACGGCTACACCGTGGCCGGACGGATACCACAGGCGTTCCTCAAACCACTCTCATTCGCACCTGGCACCGAACTGAAATTCGACGCCGATGTACTGGGATCCGATCCGACCGGTCAGAAAACAATGACGCGCACGTTCTGGCACGCCTCCGGCGATTCCGCCCTGACCATGACACAGGATGTTCCGACCGAGTGCTGGCTCTATCCGTCAAACTGGGGCAAGGCAGTGGTGAAGTGATCAGGAGAGCCGTGGACGGTAATCGGTAGTCGGTGATGAGGCACGACACTGGGCATGTAATCGCTGAGATACTGGAAAAAGAAAGGTCTGCAATGCATATTAGACATACGAATCCCATAAGGGAGGCATTTTTTGCAGGAAAAACAGCGGATCACGCAAATCCAACATGGAGGAGATGATATGAAAAACATAGGATCGCAATCTACAGGAAGTAAAATATTTTCTCCCGGAAAATGTTTCACTCTCATCGAATTGCTCGTCGTAATTGCGATCATCGCAATTCTCGCGGCCATGCTTCTGCCGGCCCTGAAAAGGTCAAAGGAATCGGCACGGAGACTGGAATGCTCCGAAGGGCTGAGGCATATCGGAACCGCCTCTGCGGGCTACGCAATGGACTTCAACAGCCTCTACCCTCCCGGCTCGCAAAATCCCAATCAGCTCCTGTACGGCACCTATTCCACCGGAAACGGGCTGGGATTCCTGACCCCTGACTACATCAGCCCTGCCGGAATCGTATGCCCCATGTTCAATCTGCCAAATGCCTTGTCGAACAAACGCGACCGTACCGATTTTGCCAAGGCTGGTTTCG
>JBAQUG010000116.1:0-2011 GCA_049297395.1 Victivallales bacterium
AGAAGGCGATACGCCTTGCCATCGAAACCTGGTTACTCGTGAACGGCCACATCACCGTGGCAAGAAATGGAGAAGTGTTACCATGTTTACAGGGGCAGAATCTATCATAATCAGGTTGGGCGCACAATGTTGGCAACCGAACAGCCGAATAACGATCACAGTAGAATAAACCACAACAGGATCCGGAAGTCAAGCTTTTACAACAGACAATCAGGATCTTCAAGAAGAAGAGCGGAGCCGCGCCGGAGAATTACCGGAACCTGAATTCGCAATAAAATTTCCGGATGGAAATTTTATATTGACATTAAGGACATATATTTTTCATAAGAACGAAAAATATTGAATTGGGAAAGGATCCTATGAACATAGATCTTGACAAAGCCTGCGGCCTTATACGGAAAATAAAGGACAATGTCTCAAAAGTCTTCCTAGGAAAAGACGATGTCACTGACAAGGTGATCAAGGCTATGCTTTCCGGCGGCCATATACTTCTTGAGGACATCCCCGGCGTCGGAAAAACACTGCTTGCAAAGGCCGTTGCCAAATCGGTTTCTGGCGAATACCGGAGAATCCAGTTCACTGCGGATCTTCTTCCCACGGACGTGACAGGTGTCACTGTCTACCAGCAGAAGGATGGCAGTTTCCTATTCAGGCCCGGCCCGGTGTTCTGCAACGTCCTGCTTGCCGACGAGATAAACAGGGCGACACCCAGGACCCAGTCAAGCCTTCTCGAGGCGATGGAGGAACTGCAGGTGACATGTGAAGGGCAACTGCACAAGCTCAATGAACCGTTTTTTGTCATTGCAACACAGAACCCAATCGAGCTGGAGGGCACATACCCTCTTCCGTTCTCACAGATGGACCGTTTCATGGTAAGACTCAAGATCGGCTATCCTGATTTTGCGAATGAGAAGAGAATCCTTGCGGAGCAGCGGACAGAGGATCCGCTTGAAAAGCTTGCTCCGGTTATCGGAATCGAAGATCTCCTCAAGCTTCAGGAGACTGCGAGGAATCTAAAGGTTTCAGATCCTGTTTCCGAATATATCGTAAAAATAGCGCACCGGTCAAGAAATATCGAAAGCGCTGAATACGGGGTGAGTCCGCGATGCAGCCTCGATCTCATGCGCTACAGCCAGGCATCAGCCCTCTGCAGCGGAAGGGATTTTGTGACTCCTGACGACGTAAAGTCCTCGGCTGAAGCCGTGATGGGGCACAGGATCATTGTCAGGAAGGGAAGCCGTCTGGCAACCTCGTCCGAAGTCGAAGCCGTCGACAGCATCGTCGAATCAGTTGAAGTGCCGCTGTAAGCCTAGAGCAGCTGACGCTGCAACCAAATTCGAAATCCGAATATCGAAATCCGAAACAAATTTGAAAATTGAAGAAAATTAAAATGTCTCAAACATTTTTTCAGAATTGAATTTCTCCTGCTAATATATTGTTTCAGATTTCGAGATTCGTGCTTCGGATTTATAAAACGTGCAAATAAAATAATGATGCAAAGGCTTTTTAACATTCCGGCGATAGTTCCTACAAAGAAGGGAATTGTATTCCTCTGTCTCTGCGCCCTGTTATATCTTTCCGCGACACAATCCCAGTCGGGACTCCTCTTCCTGGTACTTGGCATCATTGTCGGAGCATTCGTCCTCAATGTCTTGATGGCCTTCCTTCTGATCAGGAACGTCAAGGTGGACATGGATGAAGTCATCAAGGCTACTGAAGGATGCCCTGTCCCCTCGCCTCTGAAGATAAGCAACAGTTCAAAGTTCAGCCTGGGGCTTATCGAGATAATTTCGCAGCATGGGGTGTTGACCAGGATCTGCTCTCTTCCAGCATCAACCGACTCACATATAATGCCTGAAATTATTTTTCCGCGCCGCGGGATCTATCCGCTGAAGAAGCTTATGCTCAAATCGACATATCCTTTCGGCCTTCTAAGAGCTACGCTGCCGCTGGCCGGCTCTGGCGAGGCCGTAGTTTTTCCGGACATATACAAATGCCTTCCGGCGCAGGC
>JBAQUG010000117.1:0-2822 GCA_049297395.1 Victivallales bacterium
AGAAGGCGATACGCCTTGCCATCGAAACCTGGTTACTCATGAACGGCCACATCACCGTGGCAAGGAATGGAGAAGTGTTACCATATTTACAGGGGCAGAATCTATCATAATTAGGTTGGGCGCACAATAAAAAAGTCGGTTTAGTTTGCAAATATATTTACAAGTATGATAAAAACGGCAATGGCATTGAAGAGGCGGAGTATGATGCCACTGGAATTTTAAACTGTAAATATATTTATAAACTTGATGACAAGGGTAATAGAATTGAAGAGGTAGAATATAAAGCAGACGGGTCTATAAGTAGTAAACATATTTGGAAGTATGACGAAAAAGGAAACAAGATTGAGCACTTAGCATTTGATGAAAAGGGAACATTGGGGGAAGTTGTCACATCATCATATGTATATTATTAAAATGCAAGTTGCTACAGGAAGCCATGATGTTGTTCTCGTTTAAGTTAAAACATAACAAGAATAGGAAAGTACTATGAAAGATGACAATGTACTGATTTTGGGAATTCTCGCTATTTTAACAATTGGAGCGGCAATATTTTATCACACCTATAGTGAAAGTAGAGACAGGGAGGAGAATAAAGACAGGGATAGATTTTATATGAATGAGAATTTTTACATATTAGATAAAAAAACAGGGGATTTATGGCGCATGGTTGAAGCGGACAAAACATATAAGCAACTTAAAATAATCCCGATAGGCAAGTTAGATAAAATTGCTGAATAGAAACATCTTACAATCTGCCACCGTACAGGAAAATGTTTTCAAGTATGCGAAAAGGATGGAGTAAGCCTTTCCCATTATCCACGTGTAACGTATTGTCTTACTAACTAAACCCCCTTTAGGGGGGTGTTAGTAATTTCAGTAAGACAACTATTCGCGTTACTGGAAATAGATTTTTAGTATTTTTAGTAAATCCAGTAATGCGGTTCATAATAAACATGTTACGCATCGTTTAATTTTTAGTGAATCCAGTAAAACGGTCTAAATTGTCTTATTGAAAACACCCTGTTTTTTCTCATGTTTAAAAAACTTCCAGTAAGTCGGTTCATCATCAATCACTTATGACTAAAAACCGCTTGTTATCCTTTCCTCTTTTTTCAGCGACTTTTCCGCTGTCAAGAATCAAGGCAATAACCTCTTTTGCATTGTCCCTCCCGATATTATAAGTCTCTCGGATCTTTATTTGAAGTGTTTTTTTCTCGACAGGATTTACAAGGTCAAGGATCACTCTGCTTGCAATGTCCTTGAGAGGTTTCTTTTTCCGTCCGGCCTTGCTTGTCTCGTCATCATGTACCAGTTCGGCTATCTCCTCCGGTTCCGGTTCCCGCCAGTAGATAACCCCTTGTTCCTTGCTATGGGCTATATACTGCGAAATGGTCGGGTTCCCATTATGGTCTTTCCAGCCTAACCGCGTTCCGCGTTTCGGAGCAGATAACTTGAATATCCCTTGTAGTTTAGTCGGTTCCAGCGTCAATATTGCCCGTGGAAAGTTGGATAGTTCTGCCGAGCCTGCGCCTAAGTACGTTTGGGATACAACTGCTCTTGCATCCTTTGAAGGTTTAGCCGTATGATGAACGATAATACACCCAATGTTATACCGTTCAAGAATAGGGTTTAAACTGTTCCGCAGGAATGTTGAAACCGCTTTTTGGTTGCATACATCGTCACCAAGGAAAGCATACAGAGGATCAATGATAATTATGTCAGGCATTTTTTTTGCCTTAGATAACAGACTCTCCAGATATTCTATAAACCCCGTACCGGTTCTGCTCTTTTCCGTGAATATCCGAATTTTACGCATAGCCGCGATAACTTCGCTTTCAGGTATCCCTTGCCGTGTAAGCATGGAAACGACGCCATCCCTCATTTCTGCCATGTCTCCTGCGTCGTTTTCTGATTGAATGACCCAGCACACTAAAGGATGAGAAGGGGAAATATTAAAAAACGCCTTTCCCAATATCCATAAAATACAGGCTTGAATAGTAAGCACTGACTTCCCTATCCCTGTGACAGCGTAAAGCATTGCAAGGTTTGAACGAGTTAAAAATCTATTGTCCAACAACTCGGATTCGTCACCCGGCTGTGGTGTTGAAAGTTCCGCTAATGTTTCTGGTATTTTGTTCACGTTTGGATACTCCTCTTCACTTGGGAAAATATAATTTTCATCATCGGCGGACGGTACGACCGGCCCAACTCTCTCAAATCCTGGCTCGTACCATTCCTGCACAAAGGCTAGCCAGAATATATTTCTGGCTAACTTATACGCTCTTTCTTTGTCACCATCACAAGCAAAAAGAAGCGCATCCCAAACATTCCGTTCCTGCCCCTCAACTAGCCAAGTTCTTCCGTCCTTGCTGACAGCCCACGGGGTTAAAGGGGGAATAAGTCCGTACCAAAATTTATCTTGCAATTCCCATTCGGAAGAATGAGAAGCAACAATAATAAGATCCTCCTCAATCATCACCTCGTTATCAAACTTATCCCGAAAATCAAAATCCTCCCAAGCGGTCTTAGGGTCATATCCCCATTCTTCGCATTTCTCGAAATACCGCTTGCGATACTTCGCGCACATCTTCTCTAACTCCACATCATACATAATCGGCCTGTAATTCCGCATCCAGAGCCATCCTGCAATAATCATGATGGGCAGAAAATCGCCGAAGTATTGGCAGATGGTCTTAATGTTCCCATATTTATTCACCCTGTCGCGGATAGTTGATTTTATAAGTTCTGGATGTATAGTTAATCGGTTCAATTTTCCGCCGTCCTCTTCGCCGAGGGCGGCATTTTCATTTAATGCTGTGCTC
>JBAQUG010000118.1:0-2571 GCA_049297395.1 Victivallales bacterium
GAATTATAATCTTTTGAGTTCAAATAATTCAATTTCATGAAAACATCGACATGCGAGATATATCCTTTTGCCCGAAGCAAATCATTGGCAACCGCAACTAGTTTTCTTGATAATTCGTCTCTATTCATTATTTTTGTCTCTGATCAGAACGGACATTGATGACCGACCGGTGGTTCACCGGTTCGGTCTATATATATTGTTGTGCTATTTATTATTTTAACTTGGGTGGAGCCACTGGCAATTTTAGCTCATAAGCTTTGCCTATGCTTTTCCTTCCTTCAACATCACCGGCACGTTGTAGATACCAATCATGCTCGTTTCCTGACAAATATTGATACAGGATTACTGATTTATTAGGAGTGCCTGGCAAGACAAACAATTTGAACATTCCATTCTTATAATAGTAAGACCAATCATTAGTTTGCCAATTTAAGGTTTTAGATTTAATCTCCTCTTCCGTTTCAGGTAGCCTTCCGTTTGTTTTTGCGAACTGCTCTATTGATTTAAGAATACTATTCCCCTCTGCAATCAAAATTTCATGTTCCTTTTTCATCTTTTGGCGGTCTTTTATTGCAGGAGTAATAACGAATGCCAGAAATACAAGAACTAATATTCCTGCAGTTAAGGCATAGATTTTACTGAATTTATTCGTTTCTTTCATGATGCACAACGCCTCATGGTCTAGCACCGAGTGAAACGAGGTTGCCAGCACCAGAATGGTTGGAATTTCCTATTTTGTTTCTATGGTTAATACCCCGTTTTTTTCCACTACACTGATTCCTACGTCTTTGATGGGGATGTATTCCTTGGTTTGAGAAGCGGACGGTGTCTTTTGTGAAAAGTAACGGTCGAGGGACTTCCAGACATCAATACGTCCATCGATCATCCCTTGATGTCTTCCATTCTCTAATTGCGATTGTCTTTGCTGGAATACAAATGGGATGTATATGAGTGAGGCTAGGATAAAGCCCAATATAATTCCTATAATTATTTTTTTCATTTTTATAATTTCCAACGCCTAAGATCTCCTACCCGCTTTGGCGGGTTAGGAGCAGCAGAATTGTTCGCCTATATGAGCCTCTGAAGATCTTCTCTGGATATTTCGCAGTCTTTGATGATTTGGGACAAAAGGCCTTTTCCAATAGTTTCACCGCTATGAACAGGTACGACTGTGCATCTGCCGTCATGGTGTCTGAGGAAATGATGACTGCCTTTTATCCTGATTTCCTCGAATCCAGCTTTCTTCAGTGCCTTTATCAGGGCTTTGCCAGTAAGGGAGGGAAGTTTGCTCATACGGAAACTGCCAGGCGTTGGACTCCTATGAACTCGTTTTCAGATGAGTCTTCTTCAACTTCAAGACAAAGTTCTATCGCTTCCTTTGTCCTTTCCATCAGCTTGTCCAGGGATTTTGCCTGTGTATGACATCCTCTCAGGGATGGAACTGTGGCAACAAAAAAGCCATCTTCATCTTTTTCGATTATAACATTGAATGATTTAGTCATTGTATTTCCCCCTTTTTCCATAATGTACACGCAATTCCTGTTCCTATCAAGAAATATCATCAGGGCTTCCGCTTTCCTTCTTTTCTTCCGGCTCTGGATATAGAGACAGCATAATATCAATGCCTAATCCCCCTGCCAGTTTTGCCAATTCTGCCGGAAAGGAATCGGATTGAACAAGAACATCTCTACTTCTAATTCCGAAATCCAATTCCGCCCCTTCAAGTTCAGGTATGCTCATTATCATTTTTATTAAATTTGCATTATCACTCAAGAAGCGAATTGCGTCTTTTTTTTGATCTTCAAAATTGCTAAAATCAGCGCTGCTGACCAAGTATCGTGCACCAGACCTCATGTGAGTTGATTTTTTTGTCCTGTATTCTCCTTTCTTGTAAAAAGAATCAGGCTTCAGGTCAATTTCCAGAAGCTTGTCAACATTCAGGTTTATCCCACCGACTCTTAACATGCAAGACATATACTTCCCTTGTTGATGGCGAACGCCCTATGATGACCGGGCCGGTGCTTCACCGGTTCGGTCTATCTTCATTGTTGGCTTAATTTTTCCTTTGCCTTTTTTCTCATAGTGTCATTATATGAATCCGTTTCTTCTTGAAACTCTGGAGTCACGCTACATCCTGAAACAATTTCAATTGGTAATCCAGAATTATCATCCACAAGAGGCTTGCCTTGAGACCATGGTTTTCCATAATATAGAATTTTCATTTTCCCGTTAGCAATGTCTTCCTTCGCTCTTGCAATTCCCTTTTCCTTAAAATTAATCAATTTCTTTGAATCTTTGATGGAGGGGGTATCGTCAGATGATTTTGTGCAACCAAATGCTGCCAGCCCAATGATAATACATGCCAAAATTATTTTCATCAGATTTTATCCCTGTAGCCAACGTCATGGTCTCCCACCGCGATCCTCGCGGTTGGGAGCACTAATCTTGTTAAGAATTTATCTGTTTTATTTTTCGTATTTACGTCAGGCGCTTCGGCCTGACTTTGGAGTGCTGACGCGATAGCTTCAGCTTTGCCCCCGGCGAAATTCATTACGCCGTCTTAAGATCGGC
>JBAQUG010000119.1:0-4245 GCA_049297395.1 Victivallales bacterium
GACCTGCCCCGCCTGCAACGGCACCGGGAAAATCAGCATAGCATGCACCTACTGCGGCGGCTACGGGAAGATGATCTGTCCGAAAACCGAAAAATGTGAAATGTGCAAAGGCGTCGGTTTCACAAAAAGCATGTGCCCGGACTGTGAGGGACGCGGCAAAGTCACCTGCCCCGACTGCAGGGGAAAAGGATTCAGCGGCCAGGCCCAGAAGTTCCCGGGAGAAAACGAGAAACCTCCAGTCCCTACAGGCACTCCACTGCCAGGCGGCGCCGGAAAATCCCAGAAAATGGCGCCGTATGAAGATGCCGTGGAAATTCTTAAGATTCAAGAAAAATGGGGGATTAAACCAGGAGGACTATTGGTTATTTCGGAACCGTTTACGATTGTTGATGGTGTTAAAATAGATGGAGAGGAATATGACTTTGACAGGTTTCGTGATATGAAAAAGCTTTCTGAGCTTTTTAGCAAGATTTCGTCCTGGGACGATGAAGTCCAAGTTACTCCACATGATGCAGAATATCAGGCAGTAGAAAAACTGATTGATAAAGTTACTACATTCAAAATTATCCGGATACGATTTCTCGAATCTAACAGAGCTATAGTTGAAACTGAAGATAGAGAGAAAAAAAGGAGTGATAGCGAACAGGGGAAATCCTATTATTTAATTAAACGCGATAACTTCTGGAAAATAATACACATGACACTTTGGCGCAGTAGCATTGACCACATTGTTCCTGCTGAGGAATCCTCCCGCCCGTCCAGATCCAGTCCGATCCCAAAAGTCCCAGCCACCTTAAAATGACAGGTGCTAGGAATCCGACAGTTGGTATTACGATGCCGCAGGCATCCTTCGGAGTGCGCAAACACAGTTTGCGCTTTTGCCTGTAAAACACCAGAAAAACCAGCCGCCCCAGCTTTTATTCTTCCTCGGCCTGTACTGTCTTGGTGTAGGTGTCTATGATCTGCTTGGCCACTATCGACGGCACCTGCTCGTATCTTGAGAACTCCATTTCGAAGGAACCGCAGCCCTGTGTAAGACTGCGGAGTTCGCTGGCGTAGCGGGCCATTTCAGCGAGTGGGACTTCGGCATTGACAACTTCCATGCCCTCTTCTACGGTCACTCCGTGGATGCGTCCGCGCCTGTGGTTCAAGTCTCCGGTTATGTCGCCCATGTACTTTTCAGGAACCATTATCTTGACCTTCTGGATAGGCTCGAGAAGAATAGGCCTGGCTGTCTGCACACCCTGCCTGAAGGCGGCCCTGGCAGCTATCTTGAACGCCATTTCGGACGAATCAACATCATGGTATTTCCCATCGTAAACGGAAACCTTTATATTTTCGACATGGCAGCCCGCGAGAGGGCCCTTGAGCATGGCCTCCTTCACTCCTTTTTCAATGGCAGGAATGAAGTTCTTTGGAATACTTCCACCGAATACGTCGTTCACGTACTCGAACCCGGCCGGATTTGCGGAAACGCGCAGATACACCTCGGCAAACTGTCCATGCCCACCACTCTGCTTCTTATGCCTGTGGTGCCCTTCGCCGGTGGACGTGACCGTCTCCCTGTAGGGGATCTTCGGATTGGCGAGATTTACATCCAGCTTGTTTGTATTCTTGAGTTTCTTGACAACCTGGTGGATGTGCTGGTCGCCCATCCCGCGCAGAAGCAGTTCGTGCGTCTCTTCATTGCGGTCAAGCTTGATGGTCGGGTCGCTGTCGGCTATTTTCGTGAGGCCTGCAGTGATCTTCTCCTCTTCGCCGCTCTTCGCCGCAGTGATAGCATAGGACATGACAGGGTTGGGGAACGGGATCGGCTCAAAGAGCATGTCGAAATGTGCATCAGTGGACAGGGTGTTCGAAATCTTAGTTGCCTTGAGCTTCGGAACCGCAACGATGAAACCGGGAAGGGCCTCGGTGATCGGCGTCTGGATTTTCCCGTTCTCGACGGATATCGTGGCGTATCTTTCCTTTTCCTTGGTGGAAAGATTATGCATTTCAGATTCTGCAATGAACTTCCCGCTGTAGACGCGGTAGAAGGTCAGCTGCCCGATGAACGGATCCACGATCGACTTGAAGACGAAGGCAACTCCGGGGCCGTCCTGCCTGAGAGCGAGCTTCCTGCCGTCCTTCATGAGCTTTTCTCCTGCGGCAAGCGGATCCGGGAAAAGGGCCGCGATTCCGTTCATGAGTTCGGTGACGCCGATGTCCTTTGCGGAACTTCCGGCAAAGACAGGGACAAGCGTGCCCTTGGCAACGGCCTTTGCAAGACCTATAGATATCTCCTCGTCCGTGAGCGGTGTACCTTCAAGATATTTCATGGTAAGCGCCTCGTCGGTCTCGGCGACGGCGTCCATGATCTTCTCCTTCGCCTCCGCGACCTCGGCGGCCACTTCGGACGGGACATCCTTTTCGGCAAGCACATTTATTACCTTGGTGAAAGCATTCTCCTTGCCTATCGGGTATGTGAGCGGAATGCAGACAGTCTTTCCGTATGCCTCCTGGATCTGCGCCAACGTCCTTTCGAAGTCCGCAAGTTCACGGTCAAGCCTGTTGATGAAGACCATCCTTGGAAGGCTCCTCTCCCTTGCGAGCTTCCATGCCCTGCTTGTTCCGACTTCCAGTCCTGCCACGGCATCTGCTACGATGAGGACTGCGTCGCTCGCGTGGATCGCCGCAATGGTTTCGCCTACGAATTCGCCGTATCCGGGGGTGTCGAGGAAGAAGAAGTGGTGTCCGTTGTTCCAGGGGCAGTTGAGGGCGGTCGCGTAGATGCTGCTGAGCTTCTCCTGCTCATCCGGAGTGTAGTCTGAAATACTTGTCTTGTGGTCGACGCTTCCAAGCCTGTCCACGGCCTTCGCCTTGAAAAGCATGAGATCGCAGAGAGTTGTTTTACCGCTGCTAGTATGGCCCGCGACAGTGAAATTCCGGATTTTATCAACAGATACTTTCATCAGAGAACTCCAAGTTTATGATTATACTTCAGACAACCTACGGATCGTTTCAAATTATTTTCTGAAACCCATTTCCCGCCCCGGTGAAACCCCAGCATTGCACCGAGGAGGAACTAGAAAGATAGCCGATAGATTACGAATTGCAAAAAAAAGGGTTTCAAAGCGGATTATTTTTTCATATATTATGCGGATAGAAAACCTTGTATTTTCCTTCTGCCGCTGTATATAACCTAGCAAGGGGGGAGGATCTCGGGTTGATTACATAATCATATTATTTTTCAAGGAAAATGCAGGATTCTTCCGAAAACAAAACCGCAGTATGCGACAACATCACTCCATACGATGTTGTGGCAGGCACGCACGTAGGACTCGTACGCGAAGTGAACGAGGACAGCTACGTGTACTGCGCCGATGACCACCACAAGAACTGCTTTGTCGCGGTCGCCGACGGGATCGGCGGGCATGACAGCGGCGACATCGCCAGCAAGATGTGCACGCGCACCCTTCTCATCGCCTGGAAGAAGAGCCTCCTCTGGCGCCGCGGTTCCAATGATGAACTGAAGAATTTCCTGGAGGTGGAAACCGCAAACTCAAACGAGGCGATCTACCGCCTGAACAAGACCTTCAACGTGCAGCACCCTATGGGCACCACCCTGATAGCCGCAGTAATCACCCCCGATTCAGTCGTCACCGCACATGCCGGCGACAGCAGATGCTACAGGCTCCGCAATGGAATACTCGAATGCCTCACTGAAGACCACAGCTTCGTCGCGGAACTCATAAAGAGGAACATCATCAGCAGGGAGAAGTCGAAGAACCATCCCTTCGCCCATATAATCTCGAAGTCAATCGGCACGAATCTCGAGTTCAAGTCCGAGATCAACGTGTTCGACAGGAAGGCTTCCGACAGGTTCCTCCTATGCTCCGACGGCGTGAATGTGCATCTCGAGGATCCCCAGATCGAGATAATTGTCCATGACGCCTCAAACCCCTACGATGCAGTCAAAAACCTCATCTACGCCGCTCTGCGCGGCGGCGGCGAGGACAACATCACAGCCGCCTGCGTGTTTGCATAATTGGGCCGGACGGCTCAAGCAAGCCAGTGCATAATGCATAAAATGATTGTAAATGGGTTTGGACTTATAGTATTTGCCCGTAGTAGCGCATGTTTGCGCGTTCTTCATTTTTCCAATGGAGCGCCGGTCTCCAGACCAGATTCTTGCCGGTAACCATTAAGCTGGTATTGCCTGTGAGCATTGAACTTAACCGGCTTCGCCGGGACTTTTCTTAAGGT
>JBAQUG010000120.1:0-7590 GCA_049297395.1 Victivallales bacterium
GGCTGTCACGGGAATATACGAGCTTGCGCCAGGCAGCAATTTCTATGCCGAAGGCAGGAAGGTCACGATTGATCAGATAAACATGAAGCTTGCAGAGGTGGAGGAGTGGCGCCTCTGCGACAGCTGCCCGCACATGGAACTGGTGGCGAAGAACCCCACGCCGAGCCCCCAATGCCCGAACTGCGGCAGCAGCAGATGGAGTGATATCGGCCAGAAGCGCAAGATGTTGAGGATGCGCCAGGTCATAGCAACCACGTATGACAGGGAAAGCAGGATATATGACGACAGCGATGAACGGAAGAACCAATATTATCAGAAAAACATGATGGTCAATTTCCAGGAGTCGGACATCGGAGAGGCCTATAAGATTGACGACGAGGGAATCCCTTTTGGATTTGAATATCTGAAACATGCCGACTTTAGGGAGATAAATTTCGGCTCTACCGGATTTCTGGATCCTGACAAGATGCTCGTAGCCGGAAAGGAATATGGCAGAAGAGGCTTTGAAATCTGCCCGTCCTGCGGGAAAGTGAAAAAGAACGGTGAAATAAAACATGCCTTTGACTGTACGTCTACCAAGCGGAATACGGATGAACAGGCGGTGGACTGCCTCTATCTCTACAGGGAATTCTCCTCCGAGGCCATCAGGATACTGCTTCCGCTGAGTTTCTTCAGCGGCTCGGATCAGCGCCTACAGTCGTTTACTGCGGCGATAATGCTTGGTCTGAAGCATAGGTTCAACGGCAATATAGGTCATCTCAAGTATACGATACAGGAGGAACCTCTTCCTGAAAACAGGGCCCTGAAGAAGAAGTTCCTGGTGATATATGACAGTGTCCCCGGCGGAACAGGATACCTGAAGGAGCTCATGCAGTCCGACAAGGATCTTTTCACGATTTTTGAATATGCCCTGGCTATGCTTAAGGGATGCGACTGCAACAGCAACAACGAGAAGGATGGCTGCTATCATTGTCTTCTCGCCTACAGTAACAGCTTTGAGATGATGAATATCTCCCGGAATTCCGCGATTGAAACAATATCCATGCTCATTGAAAACAAGAGCAGAATAGTAAAGATCAAAACCATAAGCGATATAAGGCAGCACAAGCTGATTGAAAGTGAACTTGAAGCGCTGTTCATCGAATCATTGAGGAGAATTGAATTTGACGGTTCCACTCCCGAGTTGAGAAAAGAGGTTTTCCAGAACCGCACCGGATGGTATCTGCGGATCAGGGGCAAGGGGTATTTTATTCTGCCCCAGGTGGAGTTGTCGAAGGAACAGGGAGTCCCGGTAACCACAAGGCCTGATTTCATCTTCTATCCCGAGAAGGAAAAGGAGACACTGCCCATAGCTGTCTACCTCGATGGTTTTTCATGGCATGTGGATACCGGCAAGAAAAGCAAGGTCGGGGATGACACTGCAAAGAGGATGGGGATTTTAAAGTCCGGGAAATACCGCGTCTGGTCCCTTTCCTGGGAGGATGTGCAGTCGACAATAAACAAGACCAATCCTGATTATCTTGCCCTGCTCGGTCCTTTTTCACCGAAGATGTTTAAGTTTGCAAAGCATGTTGCAAATGCCAATGAAATAAACTTCATGGGGAATATTCCCCATGAAGACAGCTTTAAAATGCTGATCAGCTATCTTCTGAATCCTGATGCCAAGTGCTGGAGCTGGAATGCGTTCATATATGCGGCAGCCTATCTGAAGGACACAGGCAAGACCTTTGACGAGATAAAAGGCGAGTCGGAAATAATCCTGCAGTCTGAAATATTGTGGGAAACCATTGCCGGAAGCAAAGACAATGGGATTCCCCATGCAAGCGTGCTCCTCTCCGACAGAGGGAAGGATGAGAAGACAGATGTCGATCTCCAGATATGGATCGACCGGGACTCGTTCCAGAAATTACAGATGTCCGAGCTCAGGCTTGCCTGTAGACTTTATGATGATGAGGAACAGCTCCAGGTGCCAGACTTCAAAAGCGCCTGGAATGGATATTTAAGGCTCTTCAACCTGTATCAGTTCCTGCCTCTCTCCCTCTTCGTCACCTCCCAGGGAATTTCTGATGACTCATACTCATTCCTCGAATATTTCATTCCTGAGAAGGGAATCAAGACAGAAACCATCTCTCCGGAATACGCCAAGGTCTTGAAGGCTGAAATATGCGAATTCCTGTCATGTCTGAAGAATAACGGGGTTACGATCCCAGCAGTTGACGCAATCCCTTATGAGCTGTTAAACGACCATAATGCTATTATCGCCCAGGCCGAACTGGCATGGCCCGAAAAGAAAATAGCCGTAGTCAATGCGTCCGATCAGCTGTCGGCAAGCGCATTTAAGAAACAAGGATGGCAGGTTGTTTTGGAAGAGGAATTCAACCAGGGCAATAAGTCGCTTATCAATCTCTTAAAGGATAGGAAGAAAAAATGAAAAATGAATCGACCGAATTCAAGGTTGCGATATGCTCTGAATTCCTGACAGCTTTCATGAGGCTGCCAAGGCAGGAACAGGGAAAGGTCTCTGCATTCCTTGAAAAATTCAAGAGCAACCCCCGCTCTCCGGGGATTAACTATGAAAAGATCAGCGGGGCAAGGGATTCAAATCTGAGATCGGTGCGCATCGATCTCGACTACAGGGGAATAGTGCTGAAGCCCGAATCCGAAAATGTCTACATGATGCTGTGGGTTGACAAGCATGATGACGCTTATGACTGGGCATCGAAGAGATCCTTCAAGATCAATTCCCATACGGGCGGACTGCAGATGATATTTGCCGAAGAGGGACAGGAATCGACAGCTTCTAAACAGCCCGGTAAAAAGCCCGCTGCCGGCCTTTTCAAGGACATAAAGGACAAGCATCTCCTAAGGCTTGGCGTTCCCGAGGAACTTCTTCCTGTTGCGAGGGGGATTGGCACCGACGAGGATTTGGACAGGAATGCGAAGCTGTTTCCTCAGGAGGCTTCTGAAGCGCTTTATTATCTTGCAGCAGGTTTTTCACTCCAGGATACGTTCAATGCCTTGAACCGTGATCCTGATTCGGATTCCAAGGTGAATACCGAGGACTTTGCAAAGGCCCTTGAGAACGAAGATACGATGCGCAGGTTCCATGTAATTACGGACAGCATAGAACTTGCCGAGATTTTAAAGGCTCCTATGGACCTGTGGCGCGTTTTCCTTCACCCTTCCCAGAGGCGCATTGTGGAGTTGGATGCATCAGGTCCAGTAAGGGTTCTGGGCGGAGCGGGTACAGGCAAGACAGTCGTTGCCATGCACAGGGCAAAATATCTTGCCGAAAAAGTGTTCAACAGGCAGGGGGAGAGGATACTGTTTACGACGTTCACAAAAAATCTTGCCGAGGACATCAAGTCCAATCTGAAGAAAATATGTTCGCTTGAAGCCCTGTCCAGGATAGATGTCATCAATATTGATGCATGGGTAAGCCAGTTTCTCAGAAAAAATGAATACAAGTACAATATAATATTCTCCAGGAACAGGGACGACTGGAGGGAGGCATTGACTCTTTCAGGTGTGGAACTGAATTTTGAACTGCCTTTCTATGAACAGGAATGGGAGTTTGTAGTCCAGGAGAACGGCATTGGGACAGAAACGGAATACTTGAATGTCCCCAGGCTCGGACGTGGTATACGGCTGAACAGGCTGCAGAGGAAGGAAATATGGAAGGTCTTCGAGGAATATCGCTCAATCCTCAACAGGAACAATCAGAAGGAACTGTCCGATGCCGTAAGGGACGCCAGAGTCATACTTGAAAGCAAGGGTGACATTCTATCCTATGGGGCTGTAATTGTAGATGAGGCCCAGGACATGAGCCCTGAGGTGTTCAAGCTGATCCGGCAGATAATAAATCCCAAAAGGGCCGGCTTGAGGAATGATATATTCATTGTCGGAGATGCCCATCAGAGATTGTATGCCCACAAGGTTGTTCTCAGTAAATGCGGCATAAATATCCGAGGCAGAAGCAAGAAGCTCTATCTGAACTACAGGACTACCGACGAAATAAGGAGATGGGCCGTCGCCTTACTAGAAGACAGGGAGATTGATGATCTTGACGGGGCCGCAGACAATAACAAGGGATACAAGTCCCTGATCCACGGCAGCTATCCGGAGGTAAGGACATTCAAAGGCTTCGAAGAGGAAGCGGATTTTATCGCGGCACAGATCAAGGAAACTGTTAAGAGCGGCATAAATATTAACTCGATCTGCCTGTGTGCAAGGACGGAAAACCAGCTTCAAGGTTACGAGAAGGCACTGGGGGCTTCAGACATTAAAACGGTATGGATCAAGCATAATGTGAGCGATGATTCATCGCATGAGGGTGTCCGCCTCGCCACGATGCACAGGGTCAAGGGACTCGAATTCGACATCGTTTTCGCTGCAGGTGTGAACAGGGGTTTTGTCCCTTCCGATGAAGTTCTCGCTGAGTGCGATGAGGATTACATCAAATATGAGACGGAGACAAAGGAGAGAAGCCTCCTATATGTGGCCGTCACTAGGGCAAGGAAACATGTGATAATCACATCCTATGGGAAGTCGAGTATACTTATCAAGGGTAAAGATAAATAAATCGGAGCGATGACATGCAAACCTTTCCTCTTATGAACGATATTGGAAAAACTTATTTTCTGGCTGTTTCTACAGGAAATGTAGGTAAATTCATTGGTGATTTTACGAGCACATGGAGAAGATTGCCTGCCGATGTCCAGGAGAATATTCTGAAATACTGGAGTAATTCACAATTTTCAATTACCTTCGAACTTTCCAATTTCTGGAAACACAATGAAAACAAAAATACTTGCGCGAATGCGGGGGCGAGGGGGTGCGAGCTGAAGTTCAGATCCGATGACTTTGAAATCATGCCTCCGGAAGTGGCGCAATATATCATTGCCCATGAACTGGCACATGTTTATCAATTTTCAGCGAAGTTAGTCACCGGCAAGGGATATGACTTTGAGGGAATCGCCGATAAGTTGGCAAAAGAATGGGGCTTTGATTATAAGGCTCAAATTGCCTGGCGCTTGGAACAGCTGAATAAATCCAGGTAATCTGGTGGAATTGAATGTGGTTCGACTATGATTCATCCTCCTTGGATTCAGAATAGTTTTCATCCAATGCGTTAAAAATCTTGATCATTGGGAATTTAGTTCGTGTCTTCAACTGCTTTTCTATCGCCCGTTTCGTTGTGGGCGACAAGACGATCAAGTATCTACTCTCGGCATGCTTGTGATCGCTGAGTCTCTGCAAGTCTTTTAATATGGTCTTGGTTTGCGGGCCGCGAAGTCGCCCTTTCTCATCTGGCAGAGTTGTCTTAACTTCGGCGACTACTTTTATCTCCCTGCGCTTGATACCGGTGATGTCAATTCCTGACGCGCCTGCCTTCGTATATGAGAACTTGGTGCCTGGATGCTTTTTCTTCAATTCTTCTATGGCAGTCACGGCGAGGTTGTCGTGAAGCCGATTATGGAGAATGCTGACCGAAGCCTTCAAGCGAAGAAGGAAACGCAAATCATCTCGGTAGATTTCTACAATAGATTTTTCCATGCAATTCTCCAGAATCTTCCAACCCACGGCTATCGGATTGTGACTGTTGCTATTTTATTGCAACTCATTAAAGCTATCCGTCATAATATGAAGTTCAAGCATTACTTCGCGCCATTCACAGCGCTACCTTCATTAACTTCCGTTTGTTAGCCCTGCTCATTCTGGCGTAGAGCTCGAACAATCTGACAAGCTCTTTGTAATTCTTCTTCTAAGGTATTCGGCGAACCTGTCAAAATAGAATTATTTTCATACACGTCAGCTGCCATGAAACCTTCTTAAAGAAGTATATAATTGCTAGATTCATCTTCCCCGAATATTACGGAAGTAGAACAGTATCATTTCAACTTATCCAGCAGCTTCCAGTCGGTGAGATCGCAATGTATCGGGGTAATGGAGATGTATCCGTCTTGGACAGCTTTGGCATCGCTGCCGTCTTCGTATAGGATTTCGTTTGGTTCCCCATTGAGCCAATAGTAGCTTCTATTTCCCGGATCCGTCCTTTTATCATATCTGTCTTTCCATGCCACCCGGCTTTGGAAGGTGAACTTCTCTCCCTTTATCAAGTTCTCTCCGATTGCCGGGAAATTCACGTTCAACAGGATCCCCGCCGGCAAATTCATGGCCATGGCGTCATTGATAAGTGCGCTCCCGAGTTTAGCGGCGGATCTATAATCGCAGTCCGTCCACGTCGCAAGAGAGAATGCGAATGACGGTATTCCCAATATTGCACCCTCCATGGCCCCGGAGACCGTACCTGAATAAAGTACATTGATACCCAGATTAGGGCCTGCATTTATTCCGGAGACAACAATATCGGGCTTCGTCTTCATCAAGGTGCTTATTCCCAGTTTCACACAGTCGGCAGGCGTTCCAGAAGTCGAATATCCGATCACCTTGCCATCCCTTTTGAATTCCTTTACACGCAAGGGATCAGCAACGGTTATGCCGTGGCCTACTGCACTGCGCTCTGAGTCAGGAGCAACTATCGTTACATCTGCGATATTTTTCAGGGAATCATAAAGCGCAAGGATGCCTTCCGCATATATACCATCATCATTTGTCAATAGGACTTTCATTTATCTTATCTCCTTCAAAGTTCAGCCTTGGGTCATCCAATAATCTAATGGCACTCTTCACTCTATCCATGTCGGGAGCAATGTTTTCCTGATGAGAGCACACCTATTTATATGAAACGTATTTAATGTCTGTAATTCCATTTATAGGATCATAATCGTAATATGCCCCAGTAACCTTTATTAACCCTTCAGGCTTAGGCGAGAATATTTCAGAATTTAGTCCTGCAATCTGTTCTTCAACGCTGGACTGCTGATCTTTTGAAACAGCTAAAACAATTTCAATAGCCTTAAGGCGGGTTCGGCCTTTGCTAAAGCCGAAAAGTTTAAGCCATCTCTCTCTAAGGCTATTTTCGCTCAGCATAAATAAAACTTGCAGCGCATAGACATAGGCTTGTTTAACTATCAATTTAGATTTTCCAACATATTTTATTTCCCAGACCGAGAGATGAGCCCCGTTCTTGGAACGTCCCAATATATCTATGTGTCCGATGGTCGCTCCAATTTTACCGTTACTAGCTGAAAACGGTACTGGAAATTGCAACGGCAATCCGTGATTTCTTTTATTTGAGGGCAGGGTTATCGCTGTCCTGTGCTTAAATATGCTTGCCTTAGGTGAGCTTGTTAATCCCGTCAAGAAAAGATTTTCAACAATGTGTTCCTTGACATGGTTGGGCAAATTTTTATCGAGATGGTTTTTAAAATAATTCCTGAATGCTTTTCCTTTTTCACTGCGCCATTCGAAAACTCCTGTTATAGGGCATTTAAAATAAGTGTCTGTTTTCGGATTGACATGTAAGTAAACAGAGGATTTTCCGCATTTAAGAGTTGCTACTTCCTGTCCATGATATCTAACTGAAAAATCAGTCCCCTTGTCTGTTGAAGTATAAAACTTGAGTGGGGCCCATTTATGAACTTTATTTTTCACCTCGTTAATTTTTCCGCTAGTACTTTCCAGGCC
>JBAQUG010000121.1:0-12114 GCA_049297395.1 Victivallales bacterium
CCTGCGGCCTGAATAGTCATAAAAATGCTTTTCGCCCATCAGCTTGCCTGAGGAGTTGGCGATCCTGGATTCGACCTTGATGAGCTGGTCCTTTGCGTTCCAGTAGTATCTCTGTCCCGAATCCGAAGACAGCCTTCCTCCGTTGTCATAGGACAGAGCCTCGTTGGACTGCGGGATGAACACTTCTCCCTTGAATTCGGCGATGATGTCCGCACCTGCGACATTGCCAGCCTTGTTCCCGCCTGATGTCGGTGTAGCAGCAGGATCATACTGGACGCCGACCACATCGACTGCCATCATCACTGCGGAGTTCTGGTTATTGGCTTCGAGGTTCAGGAAGAACTTGATACCGTCCCTGGTTACGTCCTGGCCATTGACAGTCACTTCTGCGTCCACCAATGCAGTGCCAAGGATCTGGAGCTTAGTTCCGACGTTCCTGACGGATACGCTATTGATTATGCTGGGCGTGAAGACCATCTCGGGTTCTCCGCCGAACATCCTGCGCCCACCCTGCAGGACGTTTGTAATTGAGTCTGATGCGTAGGCGAACTCCGTACCAAAGATGGAGGCATTGGAAGCATCAAGTTTGACAGCTCCTGTCAACTGGCCCCGTGGGTCATATGAATAGCTCCACTGCGAGCCGTCCTTGAGCTTCACGGAGGATATCTTGTCGGTGTTCGGCAGATATTCATAGGCAAATGAATTGAAGACCTGGCTCCCGCTGTTGGTCACGGATGCCACCCTCGACGAGTTGGGTGCATAATTGACATTCCTGACAAGGACAGGTAATCCGCCCTTGGAGGATGTGATGGTTTTTACCATATTCATCGTTCCGGAGATATAGGCATATGTGAAATCCATGTCGCCACGCTTCAACTTACTGAGACGTCCTGCCTCATCGTATTCATATGATACCGTGTCTTCAATTCCTGTGCATGATATGTCCATGGAAGACCTGAGCGAATGGAGATTATCGTATGAATATGTGAAGTTCGCAGCGGTAGACTCTGTAGCGGTAGGCGAGAATGCAATGGTTTTGACTTGTCTGTCTGGATTATATTCATAGACATGTGTTGAAACTCCCGTGGTCTCAATACTGCCAGGTTCGCCGAAGAGCTTGTGTCCGGTGATCTTGACTTCAGGTGTCAGTCCGCCGTCGCTGTAGCTGGAACCTGCTGGAAGTTTCCGGGCATCGTTGGTATACTTGAATTCCCTGGTGACATTGGAACCATTCAGGGATTTTGTCAAAGTATTGATCCTGCCGTCATTGAAGTAAGACATGGAATATGCCGTGGAGCCTGCGATGGACTTGGACTGGAGCATGCCGTTCGAATCAAAGCTCCATGCCGTAGTTGCAGAGCCTGGCTGTCCGCTTGTCACGAGGGAGGAAACTTTTCCAAGGTCATTATAGCTGGCTGTCGCATTGAAGATCCCGTGCGCCTGGCTGTTGGCATCGAAACCCTTGAACTCTCCAGTCGTCTCGAAATTCGGAGTCAGATTGGTTCCATATGGCGTTGTTACCGATGTCGGCGTGTATTTGCCTGATGAATACGCGAGCGTGGTTGTCCTGCTATCTGGAGTCTTGATGCTGGTCGGCTGTGGTGTACCGCCACGGTATTCGATTGCCGATGTTCCCTGCCATGTGGTGCTGCCTTTCACTCTGCCAACACCATCAAGCGTGTTTGCAACGCTTGTAATTGTCGTGGCGGCATCCGTACCCACTGCAAGCGCTGAACTGCTGGCAAACGGGGCGGAAGTGCTCACAATCGACTTCACCGCCGGATCAGTGGTGGTCGTCTTCGTGCTTCCATTGCCGAGGAGTTCAGTCTTCGTGTGCGTGACGCGCCCGTTGACGGTCTCCCATGATTCCAGACCGGTGAATAGCACTTCGCTCTTGGTGGTGAATGTTTCCGGATCCTTGGAAGTGGTCGCAATAGTGGAATATTTTCCGCTGCCTGTGCTGTATGTATAGCCGGTAGTCACGCCGTCCTCTACAATCTGCGAGACCTCATTCCTGGCATTGTACGAGATGCGCTTGCTGTGCTGTCCGTCTGAAACTAGTTCTGGCCTGCCCTTGGCATCAAATGTGGTTGTCACTGTATAGCCTGAGCCTGACACGGTCTTGCATGCCTGCCCGAGCATATTGTAATAGGTTATCGTCGATGGGCCTCCAGGAACTCCTGCCTGTTCCCGGTATCCGTCAGCGGAAATTCCATAATCATAAGCTATCGGATGCACAGCCGTGCCGGATACTGAAGCCATGCTGCCGTCGAGATAGCGCACTGTCTTCTTGCTTGTGCCATCAGGATAGGTGGTATTTTCCTCTAGTCCGGTGTACTGGTGGATAGTATCGTCGAAATCATCGGATTCCTTGGTTGTCCTGCTGAGGGCATCATAGGAGTATTCCTTCAGTATTGCATCGGCTCCTATCGGGGTTGATATCACAGTTGTCGTGTTCCCGAGAGCATCATAGATGTAGGCGGTGATTCCTGTCGGGGCATCAACGCTCTGGATCTGGCCGGTCGGATAATATGCGTAGAAATACTGGTTCCCCGTCCTGTCGGTGTAACTCTGCGGCCCGTAGAGACAATAGTCCTCGAACTTCTCGAATGTTCCGTCGAGGTAATCGGTACGTGTGATACGTCCGAAGGAATCCCGTGATCTTGACAGGGAGGACACAACCTCCTGGGTGGAATAGTCTTTTGTGGAAACGGAATCTATTCCACCTCGTGGATTGACGACAGATGTGGTTTCAAAAGTCTGAACACCGTCGGAGGTGGTAGTCCGGGCAGTTTGTTCCAAATGGGTTTTAATGCTCGTATACCGGTCGGAGTAAGGATTTACGATGATACCGGATTGCGCGTAGGTGAAGTCATTCCTTTCATCCGGTGAAAACGAGTATGACGGAAGCCTGGGAGTGAGCAGGTCGTATGAGGAATATCTGATTTCATATTTGAGGTTTGAGTCCGCGTCCCAGCCGGAGGCCGGATCGGCGCATATCTGCTTCTTTTCAGTGATAAGATAGGTGTCATAGGTGTCGCTCAGGTAGGAGAAGAGGGTTTTAGACGTGACAGCACCGCCAATTTTCTCCATAACTGTTCTCGGCAGCTGGGACAGCGTTCTCTCGGAGACAGTATCCCCTGTCTCATTTTGATCATAGAAATACTCCACCGACTTCCCATCTGCTGAAGGAGCAGCTGGGGCGCTCTTGAATGGAGAATATGTCTTTGAAAGCCAGCCCCTCGCATCGTATTCGAAATATTTCCAGGAGCCATCGGGATAGACGACTGACTTTAATTTCTCATTACTGCGGGTGGTGTTCGGGTAGACAGTGGAACCATCATAATATTCGAAAACTGTCGTTTTGGTGTCGTTATTCGCATCAATCGAATGCTCGATGAGATTTTCATTCACGTCATAAATATACTTTTCTATGGAGATGCCCGAACCTGGAACTGTCCTGGTGATTGTTGCTGTGCGTGAACCCGCTGCTGTTTCCGCCTCCAGCTTGGAAGTGATTCCAGCAGGATACGTGATTGTGTCGCCGTTTATGGAGATTTCATACTCGGTCTGGCCATTGACCGAAAGTGACTGTGGAACCTTCTTCTTTAAGGCAGTTATTTTCCCATCCTCATCTCTCTGCAATGCCACCTCGACCTTCGTGGAGGGATCATTCTTGGCAGTATAGACTACCTTGTTCAGCAGACCTGAGTCGGCCCATTCAAAGGAGACATCATATTTGAAATCATAGAGCCCGGCATAATTCTGGAAGTAGCTTCCATAGCTGATACGGGTTGATGACGGCGGATATCCCAGCATCCTCTTGTTCTGTCCTACTGCATACCATCCGCCGATGAAATTCACCTCGCAATGGTTTTCATCGCTGTAGTGGGGAACATAAAAAAGGTGTGTTATTCCTGATTCAAAACAGAGGCCGTAGACCATGTACGGGAAGTTGGATATTGAAGAATCCGGATTCATGACAAGCCGGTATTGCCTGTTCTTGTTGATTCCTATCGGGACTCCGATATCGGCAAATTTCATGTTCTGCGAATCCCACGGGAAATCAAATACCACAACCTGTCCTCCCGGCCTCACCAGTCCGACCCGCTTGATATGGACATTGAGGCTGGCATCATTCCAGAAGATATCATAGAAAAGACATGATGACGAGGACTTCGCCTGCGGGGACCTATAATCAAGAAGCCTATTGGTTGAAAAGGGGAATGTCATGGTGCTGGCAAATCCTTTCCTACGCATGCCTGTTCCGGCCTGAGCGATGTAATCCCATCCGACTGCGTTCCCGAAACCGTCACGAGTGAAATTTGTGATGGGGATGAACACTTGGGGCTCATTGCTTTCAGGGGTATGGTAGATAATTCCTGTTTCGGCCTGTTGATCGCTGTCGGGAATTACGCCAACGTCAATAATGCCATCACGATCCGTGTCGGGAATCGTGGCGAATCCGGCAGGAGCGGCGATGTCCATGACGGGGAAGTTGAATTTCAAGACAACCGCCGACTCTGTGGAATAACCGCTGTGGCGGCCATAGCTTGGAGGATTGCCGGTGCTCCCGAATTTCAGGCTGGTTATGCTGTTTTCAGTAGTCTGTGGCTGCTGGGCAAAACGTGTATACTTGCCGTTAACGACGTTGTCTCCGTTCGGGTCAAAGACAACATCGGAACCGCTGCCCACAAGTCCACCCTTGACATAATAGTCAGCACTATAGCTGATATTGATTGAATCCTTGAATTTGACTTCAAGATATGCATATCCTCTTACAAGCTGGCATCCGTACTCAGTCCTGCCACTGCTGCTGTTCCACGTGGATGAAATCAGGCAGCTTGCACCTGGCGACACATCAACGCTGGTTCCTGCGTTTGCAGCATAATCATTCACAGCCCTGCCATAAGCGATTTGAGCTGTCTCGTTGTTGGAGGGAACCGAGACCGACTTGGAGTTGAGTTCCTCTTTGCTTGTCCATCTTCCGCGGATTTCCAGCCACTTGAAAAGATTCATGTTGAGAACACTGCGCAGTTCTTCAAAATGTATCGGGAAAACTGGAACATCGGTATTCGACATTCCGTAAACCGCGTGGCCGTTGTTGATGATCGTGCCGTCGTCAAGCTGAGCCGGAACAAGAGTGAAAAGATAAGCATCGTCGCCCGGTCTTTCCGGAAAGAGCTTGATCGAACTTGGAAGGGGATTGCCATTCGAATCGCATTCAAGAAGGTGGGGGATTTTTTCCATGCCTGTGAAATCATCTCCCGCCTGGAAATTGACATAGCGTTCTCTCATAAGGAAATATACGGCTCCTCGCAGGGAATCCATAAGCTGCTTCAAATTCTGCATGTAGTCAGTGGTGTCCAGCCAGAGTTCCTCGTCCCCGTCACAAGTGCTGTTACTGTTCTTATCATTGTAGAAAATCTGCTCTGCCGCAACACCGGCATCACCGTTTTTCAGGACATACTGGGCGTTGCCCGCATACAGGACGACATCAGCACCTTCATCGAAGATCCCTGGCCTGCCTCCGGGGGTGTCCTGCCATATCGGAGAGGCTGTAGTCCAGAAATTCCCCATGAAGCTGAGCCCTCTGCCGGTATAAAAATAGTACACGCCGTTGTTTTTTCCTTTCTCTGCCGGCGAAGTGTCCCATTTCCCGTCGCCTCCATTGTATATCTGATACGATGAATCATCATAGTAGCCCAGCGACCTCGGCAGGCTCTCGCCTGTCTCCAGATAGTATGGTCGGATTGCCTCCGACAATTTATTGTAGTAGTCCACCCAGTATTGGTGATGGCATCCGAGCGTTCCGGGACTCTTGTCAAAGTCTGCTCCGCCAAAAGAAATGAAGGAATATGCTAGCAGCAACAATGCGGCAGAGAGCGTTTTTTGTATTTTGGATTTCATGTATTTCTCCGGGCGTAAAATGGTGGCACGGAAAGCCGCCATCCTCATTCAATACCCCTTTATTTCGTTGATAATGAAATTTTGCACCTCGGTCACATCGCCGGGTATGGCTGCACCCTTTGCGGATTCAAAACTGTATAATCCGGTCTCAATAACATCGGAATAGACCGTGTGCTTCGCGTCAATCTTAGTGTCTTGGTCAATCGCATATTTCACCCTGAAAAAGCCCTTTTCTGGCAGACTTGCCGGTTTGCTGAATCTGATCTGGTCAAGTGAAAGGTCGAATTTTGGAGCTATTGACACGGAATTGGAACTGTTGGGATTTATTGGAATGCCCTGGGACATTTTGCCGATTTCAGCTTTTGATCCGTCATAAATCGTCAAGGTGATCGTCACCCCCCCGAGGACTATGGAGTAAGGAATGTCAGTCCTGTTTGAAAAATTTAGAGCGGCGGCAAGATTTTTGGATTCGGAAGTCTTTTCAAGGGAGATGCTCTTTATAGACATCTTAAGATCCGCAACATCCTCAGCGCATAGGGAAAACGACTGGCAAAGAATAAAAATCAGAAAGAATAATCTCGGAATCATAAATTAACCTCCTTGTAAATGTTATCTTGACGGCAACAGAACTTCCAGTTTCAGCCTGTTCTCCGTGTCCTTTTTTGATCCCGCATTCGGATGCCTGTGCTGCTTGAACTCGGTAATATTGTCCACTCCGTCGCCGTCCGGATCAGCGTGTGGATCAATTCCTATCTTGCCGAAGTATTTCAATTCCCACCAGTCGGGAATGCCGTTGCCGTCGCTGTCCTTGTTTGGATCTTCGGGCGCGAAGTACTTGTTTTCAAGATATGCCTCGACCCTGAGCCGATCCGCATCAGTCAGCTCATCCGAATAAACGATTATCTCGGCGATACCGCCGTTGAATGGATGCTGTCCCATCTTACTCTTTCCGCCGATCAACAGGAAATTATGTTTCTCTGGCACGGCATCGGCACCAGATGAGGTCATTTTGGTTGTTCCGTCCATGAACGCCTCAATAGCGTCATTGGATTTCCAAGCTGCTGACTGGATATGCCACTTGTCATCAATGGGATGTTTCACCGACACAAGACGGCCTTTCCTGTCGCGGGCATGTGCGAAAAGGTAGTTGTCGTTGATATAGGAACCCCACATTTCGTCGGAACTGTTCTTCGCCCCTTCTGAATAGCTGTTTGAAATGATGCTTTGATTCCTATCAGGAGAATTTGTCTTGAGGACTATGAACCAGGTGAGTTTGTCCGTATCAAGTTCAGGGATTGACGCGCACCTCAACACGCATTTCTCCCCGCTGAAGCTTATAGCAGGTCTGCCGTTGAGCGCGGAGGCGGACAGGATCGGAGATTCCTCCTTGTCCTTTTCTTTTTCGAAGTCCTTGGCTTTCCTGCGGACGGTTGTCGCCCTGTTTGAATTGCCGCTCTGATCCTCCCATGAAACCACTCCGCCTTCGTCGTCGGTCGCGACAAATGAATCTCCACGGAGCCAGAGAACCATGTCATCAGCAGGGATGTCGGCATATTCAAGGGGGACCTCCGTCCCTGCTTTTATCACGTTGCCGGCGATATCCTTGATATTGTTTATCTTCAGGAGGTACATTGTCCCTTTCTGAAGAGAGTTTGAAAGTGTAAGTTCCACCCTGTTCTCGTTTCCTAGCAGTACGGCCTCTGAAACGCCTATCCCGTTGTCAATCTTGTAATTCGTGGCGATTCTAGCTTCTGTCTCATCAATACCCTCATTGAAAGTGATGATGACTTTCCTCGGGTCTCCCATGGCGGATACGGCTGTAAGAGCAGGGCTTTCATGCTCGCCGAAATACTTGTCCTGGAGATATGCCTCTACGCTGATCCTGTCTGCATCTGGCAGTGCCTTGTTGAAAAGGATGATTTCAGCTATTTCGACTTTTGAACAATGCCTGGGATTGTCCGTGATTGCTCCAATCCTTGTTTTTATGCTGACTGACGGATTTGCATTTGCGCCAGAGAGCGACTTTCCTGCCGCTCCGTCTATCCATGCGTTAAATGAAGTGGATGAGTTCCAGACCATTGAACATACGCTCCAGTTCCTTCCAGTCTTTTTCATGACGCTCATCATCCTGCCGTCGGACTTGTGCGTGAATGCGCCAAAATAGGGGAACTCCCCGAAGAGCCCCCATAGTTCATCGCTGGATTTCCCGGCTCCTGATCTATAGCTGGCGGAAAATACGTCCTGCCTGAGGGGAGGAACTTTCATCTTGAATACGATGAAGGCGGAAATCTTCGAGGTGTTCAGCGCGGATATCGAGGAGCTGTCAAGAAAGTCGTTTCCCATGAACCGGATCGAGGGGAACCCGTTTATCCTGTCCTCTATGTGGATTGGCTGGCGGCGATTGCTGTCCTGGGAGAAATTATTTCCTTTCCCTGAGGAGTCGGGCCAGGCGGTCACCCTGTTGTTGTCGTCTTTTGAAACGTTGTCTGACTTGAGCCAGACCTGGAGTCCTGGCATTTCCGCAAGATCTGCGGCAGAAGCGAGGGTAGGCGAAGAAATTAGAAGAAATGCAATTAATATGGAGGAAATTTGAGAAATGGATTTGCGCATATATTTACCTTTTAGTTACGCTTGTCATCTTTCCTTGAAACAAGATGGGAGAGTTTTTTGTTCGCATCTTCAAGGCCTTCTGCGGATTTGACTACGGCAGGCTCCTTCTTCTTTTCATGCTCGTGCCCGACAAGCTTGTCCAGCTTCTCCTTTGTTTCAACCTCTTCCTTCTCTTCAGGAAGCTCCTTCTGGACTGCAGGAACTTCAACCTTGGCCTCCTTGCGGCCTGCGAGCTCCCTGAGGATGTCCTCGGGCTTCTGTTCATGCTTGAGATATCCTGCGATCTCTCCGCCGCCTTCGGCACCGTATGTCTTCACGCTTTCAGTCCTGGCCTTGTTGACAACTTCAAGGAAGAAGTCCTCAAGCGTACGTCTTGGATGGTCTATCACGAACTCCTCGCCCTTCAGGTTCTCCCTGAGTATTTTTATGAGCTTCTCGGTGATTCCGGGCTCAAGGAGGGGAGCCGTTATGCGGCTGGAGGTGGATATTGTAAGAAGCTCGTTGAGTGTACCTGCGGCCCTTATGGTTCCACCGTAGAGGATGAGAACCCTGTTGCTGATATCTTCAACGTCGCTCAGGAGATGGCTGCTGACAATCACTGTCTTTCCGCGTTTCTGAAGGAACATTATCAGGTCCTTGATATCCTTGCATCCGATAGGATCCAGGCCGGAAGTAGGTTCGTCGAGGATAAGCAGATCAGGATCGTTTATCATGGCCTGTGCAAGGCCTATCCTGCGCGCCATTCCCTTGGAAAATTCGCCGACCGGACGATTCCTGACGTGGCTGAGGCCGACCATTTCCAGGAGCTGCTCGCTCCTGCTCCTGCGTTCCGCGGCAGAAAGGTCGAAAAGGGCGCCGAAGAAATCGAGAGTCTCCATAGCCGTAAGGTATTTGTACAGGTAGGATTCCTCCGGCAGATAGCCTATGCGCATCTTTGTGCGCACGCTGCGCGGCGATTCCCCGAAAACAGAGATGGAGCCTGATGTAGGATAAAGAAGACCGAGCAGCATTTTTATCGTGGTGGATTTCCCGGATCCGTTCGGACCGAGAAGGCCGAGCACTTCGCCCTCATAGACTTCAAAGTCGATGTCATTCACCGCCTTCGCCTTCGGACGGTTCCAGAAGTCGCGGAATTCCTTGGAAAGACCGACGGCTTCGACAATGGCTTCTTTTCCACTTATAGGTTTCTGCAAGTGACCAGCTCCCATTTTATTAACTTAATTATAGGCAGATGGATACAAATTATCTGCAACAGAAATTAAAGATTTAAAACTTTTAAAATATACTGAGGGATAATGAAATTTCAATTCAGGGTGCCCTTAAGACCGACATATGTTTCTGATAAGTTAAACAGGACATATCTGGGTGCACAGGCGCTTTCCAGCTTTGCCCTCAAATCAATACGTGTTATATTTGCCGTCCATAAATCAATCGATGGAACTACAAACATTGGACTGGGGGGCTTATGAAAAACGAGAAGACTGTCCTGATACTGAGCGTTTCAGCTGGAGCCGGGCACGTCCGCGCGGCTGAGGCACTGAAGAAAACCACCGAGGAGAATTTCCCGGGTGTCAATGCCATACATCTCGATGTCATGGAATTCGTACCCAGGCTTTTCAGGAAGATATATGCTGATTCCTACATCAAAGTCATCGAACGCAGCCCCGCTGTCTGGGGATTCCTCTACAACCAGACCGACAAGGAGGAAAAGGAGGATTCGCTGGTCAAGAAAATCCGCTATGCAGTCCAGAAGCTCAACACGAGATCGCTTTTCGACAAAATCGAGGAGTTGAATCCGGACATCGTGATCTGCACTCACTTTCTTCCTGCGGAACTTCTCTCCAGGAGAATTGAGAAAAAGAAATTCTCCGCGCCGGTATGGGTGGTCGTGACCGACTTCGACATACATTCCCTCTGGATACATCCGCACATGTCCGGATATTTCGCCGCAAGTTCAGAAGTAGCATGGAGGATGAAGGACAAGGGGATCAGCCCAGAGAACATTCATGTCACAGGAATTCCCATCATGCCAGTATTTGCCCGGAAACATTCGAGGTTTGAATGCGCCATGGAACTTGGAGTCAGCCCTGAAAAGACGACAATAATCCTGATGTCGGGAGGAATGGGTGTAGGTGGAATCCATCTTATAGCGGAAAAACTTTTAAAAATCGACTGTGATTTCCAGATGTTCGCACTCGCCGGGAAGAACAAGGCTCTCCTGGAAGACCTGAAGAAGCTGGAAAAATCATTCCCCGGCAAAATCAAACCGACAGGATTCACGACTACAATAGAAAAAAACATGGCTGCCAGCGATCTCGCGATCAGCAAACCTGGCGGACTCACAACATCGGAATGCCTTGCGATGGGGCTTCCAATGATCGTAATATCCCCGATTCCCGGACAGGAGGAACGCAATGCTGATTATCTCCTGGAAAACGGCGCTGCGGTAAAGGCCCATAATGCAGCGGTCCTTGAGTTCAAACTTGCAGAACTCCTGAAAAATCCGGGCAGGCTGGGTGAAATGGGCAGGTCTGCCGCCAGGATCGGAAAACCCCATGCCGCCATGGATATTTTGAAAATAGTTTTCAACCACAAAGACATCCTCCTTCGCTGAGAAGCTATGGCGGACAGGCAAAGGCACAAAGTTATTTATTAACTGATGACTGACGACTGGAGACCGACGACTGTTGATTGGAGACTGACGACTATGGGCCTGGCGATTTTACTGTTCTGGATTCTAGTTCTCGCCTTCTTCTTCGCAAAGGTGGAAATCCACATCGAAGGGGATCAGGGCTGGGCCACGGGACTACCTACCTGGCGCATAGAGAAACACTGGCTCCTGGATATTTTCTGGGGCGGACGCCCGCTGACAGGATATCACGCCTGGGTTTTCCCGTTCATCATTCTTATTTTTCATCTCGTGTTTTTCATTGAGGCGAAATGGTCGATGAAAATGGAAGCAAGAGTCATTGCTTCCATCATGCTCTTCTGGCTTGCCGAGGATTTCCTATGGTTCCTGCTGAATCCTCATTACGGGCTGAAGAAGTTCACCAGGAAAGACATTCCCTGGCACGGCCACCGCTGGCTGATCTTCATGCCGATCGACTATTGGATTTTCCTGGTGGCATCATCTTTTCTTTTCTGGTATTCTTATTTTTCCGCATAGGCGGAAAAATATGGAGATTCCGGATTGCTTATCATGGTGCGAAAGAGGTGTATTGCAATCCTCCATTCCAGGCAAATCCCAATACCGTCCGAGAGAAAGCAATTCGCCTACTAATATTATTACCAATAATATTACCTACTTCTTCTATTGCTTAATTCCTTCCAATACTGTATAATTTAAACAAGAGGGAGGATTTACAGCATGAATCAGATGGAAATAGCCCGAAAACTTAAAATTTCCCAGACAACCGTATCATTGGTACTGAACAATCCGTCCACCACCAAGGTTTCCCAGGGGAAACGCCAGAAAATAATGGACATGATGCGGAAGAGCAACTATCTGCTGAAGGCGAACAGAGGGAAGACTTGGAATATAGGTTATGTTCTGAGCGCATGCATAAACTTGAACAACAGCTTCTACAGTCGAGT
>JBAQUG010000122.1:0-3092 GCA_049297395.1 Victivallales bacterium
AACCCTTTAAAGGCCGACAGCGACAGCGACGGGATCAACGATTTTCAGGAAATATGGGTCTACAACACTGATCCGATGCTCTCCGACACGGATGGAGACGGAGTATCCGACTGGCAGGAGGTCGAACAGTATTTCACAAATCCCATCGTCGCCGACATAAATCCGGGCGATCTCCAGAACGTGTTCGACATTCCAGGCGTCCAGACAACAGGCCGCCTGGGTACATGGTGGGAGAGCGGCAATGAGATATTCTCGCTTTCCTGCCGCGGGCATCTTGAGTATGCACTGCCGATACAGGAGGCGGACATTTATTCCATCAAGATAGAAGGCCGTGAGAACTACGGAAAAACGGCATCCTTCGATCTCAAGATATACATTGATGATGAATACATTGGAAAGCGGACTATTTCCTCCCAGGCCGGACAGCCTGCAAACACGGAAATACTGACTCCGTTTCTGAATCCCGGCCAGCACGGCATCAGGATTTACCTTGACGGGTATTCATTCTTCAACACACTTAGGGTATCAAGGCTCAGTATTCAGAGATATGGCGGTTCCGATTCCGACAACAATGGAATCAAGGACTGGATTGATTCGAGATTGCAGAATCTCTATTCCGTGGACAACCTGCCGCTCCTGGGTGAAAGCAAAGTCTCTCCGATGTGCCTTGAAGGCAGGGGAAGATTTCTCAAGTCCATGTCCGTCTCCGGCGGTTCACCTGTAAGACAAGGCATCGGCCATCGCTGGTACTCCGACGTTGCTCTTGCAGAATCAGGAGTGAACGATATTGCCGTAAGCTTCGACAGCGGGCTTAAAACTGTCACTGGACAGGTAATCTGGAAGAAAACAAACATCCTGGCTGAAAGCGGTGATATTTCCATAAGGAAAGGTGATTCGCTTCTGCTTGCCGCGCATCCGGCTGATGCCCTTGACGGAAGCTTTGCAATTACTGTAAATGGCAGTTCCTTCGATGGAACCCCGGAAAATCCGGTGCAGCACAATTTCGACACTGCCGGCACATTTGCAGTCACCGGAACATACACCGCCCCGGACGGAACGGTGCAGAGCGGTTCCATCACGGTCAAAGCAATCGCGTACGACTTCGCATTGCCTGAGCAGATATGCTGGGCAGGAAAGACAAGATATATTGACGTGGCGAAAGTCCCGCAGGAAGTGGTCCTGGAGAATGATCCCAGGATATTCTTCAGTCTTTCAAGCAATTACGCGGCGACCGACCGCTACAGCCTGACCACAGATCAGAACGAGGACAGGTACATCGTCGCCAGGCTCGGACAGGGGGGGCCGGTGCTTGCCGCCCTCATGGCAAAGGGGTTTGCCGTCTATTCCTCGCATGAGACCTATGTCCAGTTCATTGAGAAATACGCCGACGGCTCATCAGTCTATGAGATGGCGGTGGTTTCCAGCCCGCTCCATCAGGAAGAGCTTGTGAACCTTTCGATATTCGTCTCCGGCGTCGTCTTCGACGATGGGCACACCAGCAAAACCCTGCAGGCCTCCGATTTCAACGATGCAGGCGTAGCGAAGGTGAGGTTCGTCCAATCAGCATCTTCAACAACTTCCGTATGCCACTCGTGTTCGGTCTACCAGGGTTCAACGGTTGTGGGGACAAGATGATGATGAAGTCAAAGTCATTGAAAATCTTCTGCATCGCTGCGTCCGCCGCCTTCTGCATTGCGCTGCTGGCCGGTTTCGTTGCGTGGAAAAAAGCGGGGTACTTTTTCCATAAGCCCATGGAAAAGACAGCTGCGAAGAATAAGGCCACGGGCAACGTCAGGAAAACCGCTGACGCCGGTCGCCGGAAGGTGGCCGCCCCTGAAATCCCCAGGGGTAAGGCGTCTGTCGATGAACTCAGGATGAGACTCGGTATTTTTGAATATGCCTTTCCGGAATTCGATCGCCATGGCCAGCCAATGCAGCACATGGTTTTAGCTCCTGAAAGAGTCAGGCCTCTTTTCACAGGGGATTCATGCAGTTTCCAGCAGAAGCAGAAGGCGGTCAACAGCCTTGGCTCAAAGTTGCCGCCCGAAGAAGTCAAAGCTCTCTATAGGTTCGTGATGAACAAGGAAAACAGTGAACTGGCGAACGCCCTGAAAAACGACTGCCTCAACGTCCTGAGGAAGCAGGAGGAACCGCCAAAGGATCTGGCCGATGTCCTTGTCGCGATCAGCCGCGACGGAAATTCGGACATCGTGATCCGCGACTATTCAATACAGCATCTCAGGGCCTGGTATAAAAGAGCCGAGGATGACCGGACTTTCATCAGGGAGGTTCTCTACGAAACCCTCAAGGACAGGAATTCACAGTTTGCCGGAACAGCTCTGCTGGCCGTCTGCGATCTCCTTGAAAACTACCCGGATGACTTCGACCGCGGGAGGATCGAGGATGCCGCCGTTAAACTTGCTTCGGATGACGGTGTCGAAGAGAATTCCAGGATAACGGCAACCCAGGTCTGCGGAAAGATGGGGATACAGGGATATGTATCGGTGGCCAGGGAAGGCCTGAATACCGGTTCTTCGGTCGTGCAGAAACTGGCTACAATCGCGACAATAGGCGACCTCGGCGACAAGAGCGACATTCCCGTCCTCGAAGACATACTCGGCGACAAGGATGCAAAGCCCCTGCATGTCGCCGCAAAAACAGCAATCAAAAGAATCCAGGAAAGGAACTGACATATATGAAAAAAATCGTACTCATCTTGTTTTCCAGCTTTCTCTTCGCGTCCGCGCTTTATCCGGACGCGCTTAACAATCCGCACAAGTGCAGTTTTCCCGTTGATAAGGTAACGCCTGCCTTGTGTTCGATGAATCCCGATGGCATCACTGGAAACGCACTGGTGTGTCCTGGCGTCGGATTCAACATCACGGCCAACGGCGTGTTCCATAAAGGTAGCACTACAACCACATTCAAGGCGTGTTCCTGCGGCGAGACCAAAGCGCCTCTCCTCGAGGAGCATGATGTCCCTGCTGGAAAACCATCATGGACATGGGCTGTGACCGGCCTAGCGGTCAACACGGATACCGGCAATGGCCGGAATGCCGTCTTCACGGCATCTGAGCTGGGTTCGGGAACAT
>JBAQUG010000123.1:0-20655 GCA_049297395.1 Victivallales bacterium
ACGGAAAGATTCTCCCTGGCTGCAGCCCCGGCAAGTTTGTTGTATTCCTTAAGGGATACCATCTTGTTGCTGTTTTGCAGTTTCGTGGAGGCCGGAATTTCAAGCCATGCGGCCTTGGCTTTTGCAATCTGCGCATCGTCCAGTCCCAGGGCGCGAAGAACCCCCTCGGCCATCATCTGGTCGCCCTGGGGTGCCATATGCACACCATCGCCGGTGAGAAAGTTACCCTTGTTGGGTTTCGGCGCACTCGTCTCCTTTGCTTTTTTGATAGCCTCCTGCATCTGGCTGTTCAAGTCAGCCAGAGGAAGTCCCCGCTCTTTCGCGAGTGTCCGCAGAAATTCATTGTATGCGACAAGCTTCTGGTTGTTGGCGTTGGACTGGTCCTCATTTATCATCGTGGAAGTGAGTATCACGGGCTTGACGCCTGCAGCCAGAGCCTTGTCGACGATGGCAGTGATGTTCTCCTTGTACTTATCCAGAGTGACGCCATTTGCTCCATGCCATACGTCGTTGACTCCGCAGCTGAGAGTCATTACATTCGGTTTCCTGCTGAGCACATCCTTATCTACACGTGCAAGCATGTCGTTGGACTTGTGCCCGCTAATACCTGCAAAAACAGGCTCTGCCTTGATACCGTTTGCATCAAGACCGCTTATGACAAGTTTCACATAGCCGCCAGGAGTATTGGCACCAAACTGCGTTATCGAGTCGCCTAGGAAGGCCAGTTTGTCTCCACTTTTTATGATAATTTCATCTGCCAGGCAATTCGCGGTGCCCACAGCCACCAAGGACAGGGCCAGACAGGTTTTGAGCATCCTCATCTTCAACCTCCATGATAATATTGGTTTAAAATTTAAGAATGTACACCTCGCAAACCTCCGGTCTCACCGGGATGGAATACGTTCCTGCATACTGAGAAGGCCTCACGACGCATCCTGCTGAACAGATGATGCGTCGCCATGTCGCCGAAAAGGTATATCCAGCAAGACCCGGCCCCCCCTGAAAAGAGGCTTAGACCTCCATTATCCGGAACTTGATTTAAGACAGAATACACCGGCTCAATGTTGAATGGCGCAGAGAGAACATATGGATCCTTATGGCTCCTCATACTTTCTCCAATCCACTCATGTTGCATCCATGATTTCAAGTCATTCTTCAAGTCGTACTACGGTCCATATGATACCGCGGAAAATAAGAAAAACAATGATATTACGTCTCGGGACATGCAAGTCCCTTTCTTTTAAATATTTACATTTCCATAGGCGGGCTCTAAACAGCATTCGAAAAACAGATTTTGACGGTTATCTTATTCATGCTTGTCTAATTTTTTCAATAAAAACAGAACTTTTCATATAATTCGGTGTCTACATATGGAGGAGACGATAAAAACAGAAGATTCTGATCTTGTCAAAGGCTTCATGTCCGGATCCGAATCAGCTTATGACGAGCTTGTAAGAAAATACAGTGTGCATATGTACAATGTTGCTTTCGGGCTCCTAGGCAGCCATGAGGATGCTGAGGAGGTGGTGCAGGACGGTTTTGTAAAAGCATACAGTAACTTGAAGACTTTCAGGGGTGATTCTACTTTTTCAACCTGGCTTTACAGGATTGTAGTCAATCTGGCTAGGAACAAGTACCACTGGAACAGAAGAAGAGGGTCTGGACAGAACATAAGCATATCTGAAAACAGGTCAGTGGATGATGAAGGAAAGGAAAGGGATCTTGACATACCAGATACTTCAAGCGCACCCGGGAGGGAAATTGAAAGCTCGGAGGAGGATGAGAGAATCATGAATGCGATAAATGGGCTCCCAGACGCGTTAAAGGAAGTCATAGTACTCAGGCACATCAAAGACATGAGCTATGAGGAAATATCAAAGATTACAGGTGCAAACATAGGAACCGTCAAATCAAGGATTTCAAGGGCGCGTGAAACGCTTTCAGAAATACTGAAGAAGTGAATAAAGAGACAATAGATGGAATGGAAAGACAATGAATAAGGAAAAGAAATCAAGGGATCCGAAGCTGGAATGTCCGGGGCATGACGATGTGTCCGCGCATTTCGACGGCAAACTTGAAAAGGGAAGTCCTGAATCAAACCATATAGGCTCCTGCCCGGAATGCCAGGCCAAGTTAAAGGACTTCGCCTCCATAGCCGGCATATTGGACAGGAGGTCCAGAGCAAAGCTTCCCGACAACTTTCCGGAACACATGCTTCACAAGGTCCGCACGAGAATTTCAACCGAAAAGAATCCTGTCATGCCATTCTATCCAGTGCAGTTCATGAAGGCGGCCGCAGTCTTCCTTATCATAGCCGTTATTTTCGTCTACGTAAAGAACAGCTCCGATGAGAAGCCCCTGCTTGCAAAAGCTCCTATACGCTCATCTCCTCCAGCCGCACTGCTTGCAGCCGTTCCAGAGAGACCTTCAACTGAAAAAGCCGGCCGGCCCGGTGAAATCCAACTCCAGGCTCTCCGTGATGTCAGCACTTCTCCTGATATAAGATTCATGAATTTCACTTCGCCTAAGGAGAGCTTGACTGAAAAACCGGTTTCAATACCAGTGGCAGTCAGCCATGTATGGGTTGCGGGAAATATAAGAAACGCGGTTGAGAAGGCAAGGTACTGCCTCGTGCAATCCGGCATACCCGGCGAAAGCATAAAGTTCTCATCCGACGGCAAAGGGACATCGACGCTGACGATTGACATGAACAAGAAGCAGCTCTCATCCTTTGTCAAGCTTTTTGCGAAGGATGGATTTGAACTTCTTTCCCCGGTCCAGCCACAGCCGGAACAGAACATTTTCTTTGGGGAGGCCGGGGATCAGGTCGGATATGAGCTTAAAATAGTATCCGGAAACAGATAATTTCATTTCCCGTGCTAGAATATCAAATGAAAACAATAAAAGTACTGGCTTTGCTGTTACTTCTTTCCGCATCTGTCAAAGCTGCAGGTCCGTCTACCCCCCCCTTTAAGTTCTCTAGCGATATCAGCGGCGGCACTGTCACGATTGAGGTTGATAAAAACGCCTATCTTTATTCTGACAAGTTTAAAATATCAATAGCAGATTCTTCAGGAAGGCTGGCGAAAATCCTGTCCGCGCCTTCTCCTGTCACTGAAAAGGACCAGTTCAACGAGGAACATTCAATATATTCCGAGGGCAGGCACGAATGGAAGTTCTCGGCCGACGGATTGGCTGGTGGGATAAAGGCATATATCGACTACCAGGCATGCGGAAAGAGTCCTTTCGTATGCTATCCTCCAATGAAAGTCCAGTATAATATTTCAGGGGAAGGCGGGATGTCCATTCCTGACAATATTCCTCAGTCAAATGAAATCAAGCCTGCTGCAAGGTGGCAGGAGGCAGTTGGCAGATTCGTGATTTCCGCTTCTGAGTCCGGCTACATGGATGCGAAAGATTTCTCCTCCTTCCTGGATGATTCATTGTCCCGAGGGAAACCAATCAAGAAACCGATGTTCGTCGATCTGAAGGACAAGAGCCTGATAATATCATTAATCCTGATCCTCATCGGCGGACTAGCATTGAACCTTACGCCTTGCGTCCTGCCAATGATACCTGTGAACATCGCAATAATAGGCGCCGGTGCAAACTCATCATCCAGGCTGAACGGATTTGTACTAGGCCTGATGTATGGGACAGGAATAACGCTGGTCTATGGTCTTCTCGGCCTGGCGGCGGTACTGACAGGTTCGACGTTCGGGGCAATCAACTCATCCCCTTATTTCAATTTCGCGGTCGGGCTGATCTTCATTTTCCTTGCACTTGGCATGTTTGACGTGTTTCCAATAGACTTCTCGAAATTCCTGAAATCAGGTGAAACAAACAAAAGACGCAGCCTGGCTACCGCCATGTCCATGGGAGGCATATCGGCTTTGCTTGCCGGAGCATGCGTCGCTCCCGTCGTAATAGCTGTCCTGCTCTTCTCCTCATATCTCTATTCGCAGGGGGATTTCTACGGGCTCCTCATGCCTTTCGTCCTCGGCGCAGGAATGGCGCTGCCATGGCCTTTTGCAGGAGCAGGACTCTCGCTCCTGCCCAAGCCCGGAGCATGGATGATCAAGGTGAAATACGCTTTCGGAATATTCATAGCCGCAATAGCAGCCTACTACCTTTTCACAGGATATTCACTTGCATCAAAGAAGGAAAACGGGATTCAGAAGGCCGGCTGGAACTCATCGATCGCGGAAGCCCTTGCCGAGGCCCAGAAGGAGAACCGTCCGCTGCTGATTGATTTTACCGCAAGCTGGTGCAAGAACTGTGAAGCAATGGATCTGACAACATTGAAGGATCCAAAGGTACTGGAAAACTTGAAAAGGTTTGTGAAACTCAAATTCGCGGCTGAAAATCCGAACGAGCCGGCGACAAAGGAAGTGCTCTCATATTTCAAAGTGCTGGGGCTTCCGACTTATGTTGTATTAAAGCCGGATATGGGAAAGCAGTAGAGGTAACTGGCAACTCATGATTAGGAACTTGGAATTTGTTTTGAGTGTTAGGTTTTAAGCTTGGCATTTACAACTTTAGAACGCATTCCCGAACCTTCAAACTCCAGAACTTCTTCATATGTTCGTTGTCCCGAGGAAATCGGCGAGCAGCTTCTCAAGGTTGACATGCTTTCCCTGTGGCAGATTGAAACGCTCGCATATTTCGCGGATAACCCTTGCGCTGTGCCCTACCGTCCCGCTCATGAGATCGGAGGCCGTACGCTGGAGCTTGACTTCGATTTCCGGTATGCGGCAGGTATATGCGGTCTCCTTTGACTTGCCGCCCGTTCCTGACAGATGTATTTTCTCGACGGAAGATATTTTGAATTTCAGGTTTAAAAGCTCGTCCGTGCAACCAAGCTCATAGTAGTATTGTCCGAGGAAATGCACGGCGCTCGAAACGAATTTGATTATGTCTTCGTAGCGAAGTGAATTCTTCTCCTTGTCGATTACGGTCACGTAATGGAAAAGCCCGGAACTGAAAGCCTGCCAGTACTGCTTGCGCTCCTTGGAAAACGTCCTGAACGCCACGTTGGTAAAATAGCTGTCCTCGCTTTCCTCCAGGAAAATAAACGACGACTCAAGCGTGGTTGAAATTGAATTATCGACCGCCCTCTGTATTTCCGACAAGGCGTATTTCTCCAGGATGAACTCGGAAGGGAATACCGACAGCTCCCAGAGAGTGCCATTTTCCGGGCTGAACTCGCTCTTCCTCTTGTCAAAAATCCTATAGGAATGGCTCATCTGTTCCTTAAACTCGCTCTTCGCCTCGGGTGCGAGCGTCTTCCTGCCTTCATACAGGATTCCCCTGAGCATTCTGCCAAGCAGTTCACGCTGGTTCCTCAGTGCGCGCTGCACAATCCCGTGGATTTCGGCAGCCTTGTATGCGGGACGGCTTGAGGCATCCACCGTCCTGATGTAGAAAACCCCCTGCTGGAGCTCGGAATTGCAGCTGACTGAACATACATGGGGTATTTCGGAGAAGCGTCTTATGACGAATATGACATATCTTTTCCCGTCGATCACTGGACGTTCAACATCAAAATCGATCGGCGGATCTGAAAACCTGTTTATGACGTTTCCGACATCTGTCGGGTCGAAAGACCTGCATTGCCTGTCATTGAGGCCCGTATACAAACATGGCCTGCCCGACCTGTCCTCTCCTACTCCGACTACGATATAACCGCCCTTGGTGTTGGCCATCGCCATGCAGTGGCGTGCAAAACGCGCCTTGCCGGCCCTTGTGAGATTGTTCCAGTTCTGGGCCGCCTTGTAGTCGAGCTCCTCCGATTCAATGCCCCGGAAGATTATCGCTTTCCAGTCGAAGGACATCCCTGTTTTCATAAGGACCGGTTTCTGATTGGAGTTGATTCACATGCAGTTTCAGTCTTCATATCCGGCATATAGGCACTAGGCATACTGTGTCAGTCTTCGATTTTATGTTTGGAAATTGGAGCGGAAAATATCTGTTTCTCATCCTTTGCACCATTATTTTCCTTCCTGGGAATGCCTGGGATCGCGGGAGGGGCAGTGAGATCAGGATAGTCCCGTCTTTCCTCAAGCTTCAGGATCATCATCCTTATTGTCTTGAGCTCCTCGGCAAATGCCTTGAATTTCTTGTCCATAATCCATTCAATGTGGGATTCCATGTTCTGTTCACGCTTTTTCATGAGCTCTATGAGGTAGCCGATCCCGGCAAGAAGGAAGCCGTAGGCGAAAAGATGGATATACATCTGCGGAAGATAGCCCATCACAAAGTAGCATACGACCGTACCGATTATCATGACGGCCGCAAGAATTGAGAAAACCCACATAGGAAACCCCTGGATAAATTCAGTTAAAACATTAAAATATTCTTTCCCGACGTTTTTTCAATTAAAATTCATCATGTTGCGCCCAATAATATTCTCATGTCATCTGGCAGTTCGGCGTTGAAAACAAGATTCTCCTTTGATATGGGATGCTGGAATTCAAGCCTTGAGGAATGCAAGGCCTGTCTTCCAATCATGAGGTTCCTCCTGTCATCATCGGTCATCGCGTCTTCAATGAACCTCAAATATATTGTTTCATCGAGCCCGTAGATCTTGTCGCCCACCAGTGGAAATCCAAGTGAACAGAGGGTCGCACGGATCTGATGCAGGCGCCCCGTGGCAAGCTCTGCCTCCACTATGCTTAAATCCCCATTTGCTCCAAGCAGCCTGAACCTTGTTTCAGAATATTCATCATTTCCACCAACCTGGCACCCCTGGTAGAATTTCCGCTTCTTCCTGACAGCGCTGCAGATGCCATCAGTTAAAAAACCGACGGCGTTACAGGCATCCGGGAATTTCCCGTGCACCACCGCAATGTATTTCTTCAGGATCCCCGAATGCGCCTCGGACATTGCCGCAGCGACCGCAGGGGACCTGGCGACCAGAACAAGTCCGGAAGTCTCCCGGTCGATCCTGTTCACAAAATAAATCTTCCCGAATTTCTCGGAAAGCAGGCGCCAGAGAGTGTTGTTGAAAAATATTCCTGCGGGGTGGCATGGCAGATTCCCTGATTTTGAAACCACGACAATGTATTCGTCGGAGAAGACCACCTGGAAGCTGGGATCGACTTCCGGCTCGACTATATCACCCGTATCATATTCAATCCTGTCTCCTTTTTCCAGCTTGCGGGAAGATTTGGTGGATTTTCCGTTCACCAGGATTTTCCCTTCCCCGACCAGGCCCTGCCATCCGGTCCTGGAATGATAGGTGAATCTTTCAGCGAGGTAGACGTCAAGACGCCTGCCTTCATCGGATCCATCCGCGAAGACCACGGCCCTGCGGGAAATTGTATTGGTCACCATCATTCCTGTATGTTGGCCTTTGAATATCTTACCGGGAACAGATCGCAGTCAATTATGTACGGCTCCTCATACCTGTATTCCTTGGAAGAAAGATCGAACGTCTTCCTGTATTCCCTGGGATAAATTCCGCAGAGCCCCATTATGGTGTGGGCGACATTGCTGTGGGAAAGAACATAGTTCCGGTTTTTAATACGTTGGCAATTCCGGAATTCTTCTCGAGAAAAGCATTATTGAAGAATATAACCGAGGGCAATTCCAACTCAAAGCGGGTCAATCCTGCGCAGCCGTGTCCGAAATTGCCATCCCCGAAATCATTCAGATTCTCCCCGTGATCCGGCATGTACCACACAAAAACAGGCTCATCTCTTTTCATGACATCTTCGGCTATTGCCTTGAGAAACAGGTCGGTATGGACAATGGAATTGTCGTATTTGTCAACGAGGGGATTGTCGCTGGGAAAGATGTAATCCTTGTACGAATAGTTGTAGTCGCTGAAGGCGAAATGACTCCCTTTCAGGTGCATGACTATTAATTTCTTCTGGTGTTTCCTGTCTTCAAGTATTTTGTCCATCACCGGGAAAAGATCATCGTCATCCGCCCCCTTGGCGATGACATTCTCATCCGCGCCTATGAAGCTCAGGAAAATATTTTCATATGTTGAAACAAAGAAGGGCCTGTAGGCGACAATCTTGAGAACCTTCACGAAACTCGGGTATCTTGGAATGTCTGCGAACTCCTTCGAGGGCAATACGGAAAATATGCTCATGAGGATTCCCCGACAATCAGGATGAGTGTACCAGTCTTTTCCCTGAATCCGCTATCCAGAACTCCGTTAAACAAATATCCCTTCCTTTCGGATTCCTTCATCTCCGCGACGATTTTCATGTAGGAGGTCGAATCATACATCAGGGGGAAAGGGTAGGCCCTGGTGACAAGGAATGTAGATGCCGCCAGTCCAAAACATAAGACGAAGGATATCAGATATTCCGGCTCATCAAATAGTATGTACTGTATAAATGCAGGAAAAGCTACGATGAGGCTGTTGATATATATTTTCAAGCGGAGACTGATATGGTATCTGTAGCTTATATGCGCAAGGATTGTGTGCAAAACTTTAAAAAAACCTTTGTCGTCCGCCTTGATTTCAGCCTGTCCTGATCCTGCCATATGAGATCACTTGAAGTTAGTTTTTTAATATGAAAAAACAATAGCCCCCCTCCGGATCCTGAAAATATCACCGGGAACATTTGAATTCAACATGCCCTTGGAGGAATGTGAAAAAGAAAAGGAGACGGCCTCCATCCGTCTCCTTTTTATCCTTCGCAATTCAATCTTGCTTGTCAGCCTATGGCGACAGTTCCAATCTCACCTGTCCTGATCCTCATGCATTCCGAGAGATCCAGGACGAATATCTTTCCGTCTCCGACCTCGCCTGTCCGTCCGCCTGCGACTATCGCATCTATCGCCGGCTTGACAAACGCATCGTTGACCGCGATCTCAAGCTTGATCTTCTTCAGGAGGCTTCCCGCCTCCTTGTGGCTCCTGTAGATGGTGGCGACACCTTTCTGGCGCCCCCTCCCCATCACGGAAGTCACTGTTACAAGATGAATCTCCTTCTCCTCGAGCTTCTGCAGGATGTCGTCCATCCTGTCAGGCTGTATTATTGCAATTATGTATTTCATATTCATCCTCCTATTCCAATGTTGTGTAACCAGCTTCACGATGTTCAACAAGATCGAGCCCTACTCTTTCCTCATGCTCGTTGGCCCTGAGCCCGAACAGCTTGTCGACTACCCAGAACAGAACATAGCTGACGATGAAGGAATAGACCATGGTGAGAGCAACAGCCTTGATCTGTATGAAAAGCTGCCCGGGATTTCCATAGAAAAGCCCGTCGGCCCCACCGGAATTCACAAGCTTGGTCGCGAAGAGTCCCGTAGCCAGGGCGCCCCAGATTCCACCTATGCCGTGCACTCCGAACGCGTCAAGCGTATCATCATAACCTAATTTCACCTTGCAGAAGCTGACAGATATATAGCATATCACTCCAGCTCCAATACCGATTGCTATTGCACCCATCGGATTCACGAAACCGGACGCCGGGGTGATGGCCACAAGCCCTGCTACCGCACCGGTGATGACGCCAAGGACTGTTGAACGCTTGTTGAAGATCAGATCCATGATGCCCCATGCAAGCCCTGCTGCCGCTGTCGCAACGTGCGTCACGACAAATGCGCTTACGGCAAGTCCGTTTGCAGCCAGGGCGCTTCCCGCATTGAACCCGAACCATCCGAACCAGAGAAGGCCGGCGCCCAGAACGGCGAAAGGCAGGTTGTGCGGAGGAGACATCTTGTCGGGATAGCCAATTCTCTTTCCGAGGAACAACGCGGCCGCGAGCGCCGCCATTCCTGCATTGATATGGACAACTGTGCCACCTGCGAAATCGAGGGCGCCCATGCCGCCGAAAGTGCCAAGCAGTCCCTTGTCGGCCCATACCCAGTGGCATACCGGATCATATACGATGGTGGACCATAGAAGCGTGAATATGCAGAAAGGAATGAATTTTATCCTTTCGGCGAACGCACCAATTATAAGCGCCGGAGTGATCACCGCGAACATGGCCTGGAAGATCATGAAGGCCTGATGCGGAACCGTAGTCCCGTATACAGCATGCGGCTCAAGCCCGACTCCATTCAGGCCAACCCAGGAAAGATCTCCTATGATCCCTTTGATGTCGGGCCCGAAGGAAAGACTGTATCCGAGAAGTACCCACTGTATGGTGACCAGACAGAGGATCGCCATGCACTGCATCAGCACGGAAAGCACGTTCTTCCTCCTTACCAGGCCTCCATAGAAAAACGCAAGTCCGGGAGTCATAAGCATGACAAGGGCCGCACTTGCAAGAAGCCACGCAGTGTCACCCGAGTTGATAGCCGGCGGAGCTGCCGCAGCTACCGCAGCAGCCGCCGGGGCGGCCGCCTCCTCTGCCGCCGCCATGCCGGCAAACCCGGCTCCTAGGACGGCAAACAAAGGCAATCCAAGAACCAAATTGCTTTTTCTCATTTCATGTTCCTTTCGTTTGATTAACGGCCTATGCCGAACGTTTAAATTTGTATCCAGCTTTAGCAGAGCCCATGCCAATCATCGCGTCATCACACTTATCAACCTGCATGTCAAACACTTATAAATAGCAGTCGCCAATTACCATAAAGTAGCGATAGACTTAATTTACAACATATATGTAACTTATAATCATTTTTATAACTTTTTTGAAATATGTTAAAACCTGCCTGCCCCGCAACAGGCAACGGACAGCATGTCAAGCTGCCGTCTAGGAGCCGTACAGAAATAACTTTTACATTTGCTGGCAGGGATTTTGGTGCGTATGCACCATATGCGCGGGGTTCGCGCCTCGAATACAAACACCTGTATTTCCCGCCAAATGTCAAAGTTATTTCTGCACGGCTCCTTAGGAACAAACGATTCTGCCATGCTGGCAAATATAATTCCTGAGTGTAGGTTTAGGAAACCTATTATAAAAACACGGACTATGCTTCGATGAAAATCATAAGCTGCAAGAGCAGAAGTTTCAAGGATGAACTAGAAATCCTTTTCTCACGCCAGCCCTGCCCTGCCGGAATTGAGAAAACTGTAAGGGAAATAGTCGATGAAGTAAGGCGTAATGGCGACAAGGCAATTTCAAAATACGCACTGAAATTCGACAAGGTAGGACTCGGACCTGCCCAGTTCCGTGTAACCGACCGCGAAATCCGCGAAGCCGCCGGCAAAACCGATCCGGCAACAAAAAAAGCTGTTGATGCTGCAATAAGGAATGTCGCGAAATTCGCAAAAGTACGCATCCCGAAAGGCTGGATCTTCTCCCCGCGCCCTGGAGTCGTACTGGGAGAGAAATTCTCTCCGCTCAACCGTATTGGCGCATACATACCCGGTGGAACGGCTCCCCTTGTCTCAACTTCAGTACATACTGTCGCAATTGCTAAAGCCGCAGGTGTCGGGGAAATCGTCGCTACAACGCCTCCGGACAAGAATGGAAAAGTCCACCCTGCCCTGCTCTACGCGCTTTCAAAATCAGGGGCGACTGAAATATATAAGCTTGGCGGGGTCTATGCCATAGCTGCACTCGCCTATGGGACCAAGACCATCGGGAAAGTCGACAAGATCGTCGGTCCAGGCAATGCATATGTGACGACCGCGAAAAAACTTGTCTACGGCGATGTCGCCATCGACATGATAGCCGGCCCTTCTGAAATAATGGTTATAGCCGACAAAAACTGCCGCCCGGACTTCATTGCCGCCGACATGCTTTCCCAGGCCGAACACGGAAGCGGACTCGAACAGGCGGTGTTGGTGACCGACAACGCCATGCTTATTGAAAAGGTCAAGGAACAGCTTGCCGAACAGTCCGGAAAGCTCAAACGTCCAGTACCGGTCGCGAAAGTACTGGAGAATGGAGTCTTCTTCATTCTTGTCAAAAACATCCTCGACGCTGCGGAGATCGCAAACCTCTACGCCCCGGAACACCTTGAGATAATGTGCGCAAAAGCCGACAATCTAGCAGCTAAGATAAATGCGGCAGGAGCGATCTTCATAGGCGAATGGACTCCGGAACCCGTGGGCGATTTCGTCGCCGGCCCGAGCCATGTCCTGCCTACCGCAGGGACCGCCAAGTATTTCAGCGGCCTCACGGTCGAACAGTTCTTCAGGAGATCAAGCATCCTGAAGTATGACAGGAAGGCATTCCTCAGGGAACTCCCGCACATTGCGAAATTCGCAGAAGTCGAAGGCCTCGACGCCCACGGCAGAAGCGCGACGATAAGAAGAGATTAAGTCGTCGGTCGACAGTCGTCAGTTGCCAGAATCCAGGAAAGGCCCCTGCTTTATCCTTCTCTTTGTATTTAATTGCAATAATGTTATATTCCGAGTTCAAATTTGAACTTTAAACCCTAAAAGGAGATATCGTATGAAGAAGATGCTCGCACTGCTCGTGGCCGTCGGACTTGCAACAGGATTCGCCGCCTTTGCTGAAGATGATAAGAATGCCGACAAGGCCGATGCCAAGAAAGCCGAAGTAGCCGCCAATGCAAAAGACCTCGAGCTCACCGGTAAGATCGTAAAAGAAGAGAAAGCCGGAAAGAAGGATGGCGACAAACGTGTTATTTTCATGCTTGAGACAGCCGACGGAAAAGCCTATCTCCACAAGGGCAAGGATGACGCAACAAATCCCGAGAAATTCCTTGACAAGACCGTAACGGTCAAAGGCAAGGGCGTTACCAAGGATGGGAAAGACGGCAAGAAGATGACGAAATTCACTGAAATCACCAGCATTACCGAAGCTGCAGCTGCAAAGTAACTGCCATTTAGATTGTTTCATGCCGGCAAATGTAAAAGTTATTTCTGTACGGCTCCTTATCGCCTTCGAATTTGTATTTTGTTATTTTTATTTTATGTTTATCAAACGAAAAATAAAAATAAGGAGCTGATTCATGAGACCAGTAACACTGTTCACAGGCCAGTGGGCCGATCTTCCGCTGAAGGAACTTGCGAAAAAGGCGAAATCCATGGGTTACGACGGACTCGAGCTCGCATGCTGGGGCGACCACATGGACGTGCGCCAGGCCGCCAATGATCCGAAGTACTGCAAGGCCCAGCTCGACATCCTCAAGCAGAACGGTCTCAAGCTGCATGCAATCAGCAGCCATCTTGTCGGACAGGCCATATGCGACAACATCGACATCCGCCATAAGTCCATCCTTCCCGAGCACATATGGGGCGACGGAGAACCTGAAGGCGTAAGGAAAAGAGCCGCCGAGGAGATGATCCTCACAGCCAAGGCCGCCAAAAACCTCGGAATAAATATAGTCAACGGCTTCACGGGAAGCTCAATCTGGCATCTGGTCTATTCATTCCCCCCGGTAACCAAGGAAATGATCGACAACGGCTACAGTGATTTCGCAAAGCGCTGGATTCCAATCCTGAACGAGTTCAAGAAACTCGGTGTCAAATTCGCGCTTGAAGTCCATCCCACCGAGATCGCATTCGACATCGCATCGGCCGAACGCGCCCTTGCCGCTGTCAAAAACCATCCTTCCTTCGGCTTCAACTACGACCCGAGCCATTTCGGATATCAGGGCGTGGACTACGTGGGGTTCATCTATAAGTTCAAGGACAGGATCTTCCACTGCCACATGAAGGATGTCGGCTGGTCATGCAAGTCCACACAGGCCGGTGTTTTCGGCGGGCACATTGATTTCGGCGACAAGAGACGCTACTGGGATTTCCGCTCGCTCGGACATGGGAAAATAAATTTCGAGGAGATTATACGCGCGCTCAACAGGATCGGATATCAGGGCCCTCTCTCAGTCGAATGGGAAGATGCAGGGATGGACAGATTCCACGGTGCCACCGAAGCCTGTGCCTACGTGAGAAAAGTGGATTTCCCTCCATCGAACATCGTCTTCGACGCGCAGTTCGACCGCTAGTAACTCGGGCATTCTTGCCCGAGAATATTTTTTCTAAATTTGAATATAATAGCTCGGGCAGGAATGCCCGAGTTACTTCTTATGGAATATCCACGGACAACTAATTTCTACAGGAGGAACCTGCCGCACTGGCATGTTTCCGAAAGATCATATTTTATTACCTTCCGTTTGAAGAATTCAATACCAAAGGAAGTACTTGAAGACTTAAAAGAAAAATACAGTAGGATAAAATCAGAGACAGAAGAAACAAAACTTAATGAGTTATACAGGACTCATTTTCTAAAATATGAGAAGGTTTTGGATTCTGCAAAAGAAAATCTGTATTTAAATGATCCGAGAATTGCAAGGCTCATAATTGAAGGATTTGAATGGATTGAAATAAATACAGGATGGGAAGTTCCATCTTTTACGGTTATGCCTAATCATGTTCATTGCCTTATGACATCAAGGAAAGCTGTTATGTCTTTCAATTCAGCATTAAGAATTCTTAAAGGGTTCACCGCCAGAAAGGCAAATCTTCTTTTAAACCGAACCGGAAGTTTTTGGACTCCAGAAAACTTTGATCACTGGTGTAGGTCTCCAGAAAAAGAGGAGTCTGTAAAGAAATACATCAGGAACAATCCGGTAAGAGCTGGACTTGTGAAAAGTGCCGATGACTGGCCGTGGAAAAAGTAACTCGGGCATTCCTGCCCGAGAATCCTATTTTAACAGATAAATCAAACACCGTCTCGGGCAGGAATGCCCGAGTTACCTACTGCAGCTGCATGGATTCGGCTACGCCCTGGGGTGTGGAACTGTCTACTGGAAGCGGATCCTCATGATCGGCAAGCCCCCACCTGCGTGAGAACGGCCAGAAGATGAAGAGAGCCTTGCCGACGATATTCTTATGCGGCACAAATCCCCAGACCCTGCTGTCCGAGCTGTTCATGCTGTTGTCGCCCATCATGAAATATGAGTTTTCCGGGACATAGACTTCCTTGCCATCCTCAAAGCTGTAGTCCGTAGGCAGCTGGCATACTGGAAGATGTCCGTGATAGCCACCCTTGCGTGAATAAATCCTGTCTATCGCCTTTATGCCTAACTTCGTGATCGGCACATAGGACTCGCTGCCCTTAGCCTTGACATTAACCACGCCGTCTACTATTTTCAGCATGTCCCCAGGCAATCCGATCAGCCTCTTAATATAGAAGAACCCCCTTGGTTCGCTTACTGGAATACCTTCCGTGTTGAAGACAACAATATCACCCCGCTTCGGACTGCTGAAGTGATAGGAGTATCGGTCTACGAAAAGATGGTCTCCAAGCGACAGCCAGCCGTTGCATAGGACTTCGCCCTCATCAAAACTCGGACTCCTCCTGTTTCTGAAACAGTAGTTATAAACATGGTATCTCTCTCCCGGAAGCACATAATTGACGCCGCCTATATTGAAGCGCGTCTGGGGATACATCAGATATTTGTTGAACGTGTCAAAGCTGCCGTTGTCAAGATCGCCGGACGCCTTGATTGTCAGCTTCGCGCTTTCAGCCGAAAAAAGGGCAAGCTGCACAAGGGGCGGCAGATCAGGGAGGGTGTTCTTATCCTGGATGTAATGGATTCCGAAAAGCGTAGGCTGCATGCTGCTGGTCGGGATCTTGAAAGGCTGCAGGTAAAGCGCCCTGGCTCCGAAGGCCACGGTGAAGGCAACCGCAAGAATGTCCGCATATTCCCTCAAAGTCATGAAAGGCTGGCGGGGAAGAATCTTCATGACGCGCAGAGGTGCGCGTTCAAGGAATTTGTCGGCCTCTTCCAAGTTCCCCGGATTAACGGCTTTAGCCTCGGTTATTATCTCCCTGACCTTTTCCTTTGTCGACTGGACGAGGATGTCGTCATTCAAATGAAGAATATGCGCAAGCTGGTGGCTCAGCTCTTCCAAAGCCTTCGCCCGCTTCCTGCTCTTCCAGAACTGTATTATTTTTTGTATCATGTATTTCTTATGTTATAATTTTATCGCAGTCTTCGCCTGCGATAAAATTATTCAAGTTCCCGCCTTTAATATCTCGACGAAGGCCTCCTGCGGAATGTGCACCTGCCCAATCTGCTTCATGCGCTTTTTGCCTTCCTTCTGCTTCTCAAGTAGTTTTCTCTTGCGCGATATATCGCCGCCGTAGCATTTGGCAAGAACGTTCTTGCGGAGCTGTTTTACAGTCTCCCTGGCGACAATCTTCCCGCCGACGGCGGCCTGGATGGCGATCTGGAACATCTGCTGCGGAATCACTTCCTTAAGCTTCTCAGCCAGCTGCTTGCCCCTTATATGGGCGGAATCTATATGGACAATGGTTGAAAATGCGTCTACGATATCGCTGTTGACCATCATGTCGAGCTTGACAAGCCTGTCCGGACGGTAGCCCGCCTGCTCATAGTCCATGCTGCCATATCCGCGTGTAATTGATTTGAGCTTGTCATGGAAGTCAACGAGAATCTCGTTCATAGGAAGGTCCGCAGTAAGGATGACATGCCTGGAATCCACTGAATCAGTCCTAGTACAGAGTCCGCGCTTGCTCATGATCAGCGCCATGATATCGCCGATGAAATTGTTGGGCGCCATGATCTTCGCGTTGATTATCGGCTCCTCGATCCTCTCAATCATGCTGGGATCCGGAAGATGGACAGGGTTGTCGATCATCTTCATTGTGCCATCGGAAAGGTAGACATTGTAGATGACGCTCGGATATGTCGCGATGATGTCCATGTCGTATTCCCTGCGCAGACGCTCCTGGATGATCTCCATGTGCAGGAGCCCGAGGAATCCGCATCGGAAACCGAAGCCGAGTGCGGCGGAAGTTTCAGCCTGATAAGTGAAGGCGGAATCGTTGAGCTGGAGTTTCGCCACACTCGCCTTGAGCTGTTCATAATCCGCTGTGTCGATTGGATAAATTCCACTGAAAACCATCGGCTGGATTTCCTTGAAGCCAGGCAGCGCCTTATGGCACGGCTTCCTGTTTTCAGTTATTGTGTCACCGATCTTCGTGTCAGCAGGACTTTTGATATTTGGAATAATGTATCCAACCGACCCGGCAGAAAGTGTTTCGGTAGGTTTCATGACCGGAGTAAAGCAGCCGACCTCCTTCACTTCGCTTTCAAGAGATGTGCTGAAGAGGCGGATCTTCTGTCCTCGGCAGAGCGAACCGCTCACCACCCTTACATAATTGACGACTCCGCGGTATGCATCGTAGGTCGAATCGAAAATAAGCGCGCTGAGAGCCTCATCCTTGGGAATTGTCGGCGGGGGGACATTCTTTACGACACGCTCAAGAAGTTCTTTGATTCCAAGCCCCTCCTTAGCGCTGACCAGCAGGACTTCATCCTTTGGAATGGCCAGTATCTCCTCCATCTGCTCCTTGCAGAGGTCAGGATCGGAAGCAGGCAGATCAATCTTGTTTATGACTGGGATAATGGCGAGATGCTGCCTGTGGGCCAGATTCACATTGGCGACGGTCTGCGCCTGCACGCCCTGGGTTGCATCGATCACCAGGATCGCACCTTCACATGCAGCAAGCGAACGGCTCACCTCATAAGTGAAATCGACGTGCCCGGGAGTGTCAATCAGGTTCATTTCATATGTGTTGCCGTCATCGGCCTTGTAGTGCATCCTCACCGGATGGGACTTGATGGTGATACCCCGTTCCCTCTCAAGATCCATGCCGTCGAGCGTCTGTTCCTGGAGCTGGCGTTTTGAAATGGTGCCGGTAAGCTCGAGAAGCCTGTCGGCAAGTGTTGATTTCCCATGGTCGATATGGGCTATGATTGAAAAATTTCTTATAAGTTTATTTGGCATTTACATCCTTTTTAAACCACAGGGCGCTTTCAGAACGGCTAAATCTGGATTAAATCCGAAATTCGAATATCGAAATTCGAAACAAATCCGAAAATTATTGAAATTATAAATGTTTCAAACATTGTTTTGAGAATTAAGATTTTCATAGTATCGAGCTTGTTTCGGATTTCGTGTTTCGTGCTCCGAATTTTATTTTATTCACCTCAGCTCAGCATGGAGTTCGGCTTTAAGTTTCTCACGGACCTTCTCATGCGATGCATTGACCTCCGTGTCGGTCAAAGTCCTTTCCTGGCTCCTGAAAGTCAGAGTGTAGGCCAGGCTCTTCTTCCCAGCGCCAATATGCTCGTCGCGGAACTCATCGAAAATCTCAACATTCTCCAGGTTCGGAATCCCGAGCGACTTTATGAATTTTACGATCTGGGCATGTTCGATATTGTCCGGAGTCACCATTGCAACGTCCCGGGTGACAGACGGGAACTGTGAAATCGGTGAATACTGAATCTTGGGAACAGGCAGTGAAAGCAGCCTGTCCATGTCCACAAGAGCGACAAGGAGCGGGTTCTGTATCCTCATTCCTTTTGTCAGTCTTTCTGAGACTTCTCCGAAAACAGCAATCATGTTTCCATCGACTACAAGTTCGGCACAGGCCGATTCAACGAAGTTGCCAGGCTGGTTCTCAGTGCATCTGCGGATCTCGCAGTTCTTTATCTTCCTCGTCTCGCACAGCGATTCGAGGACACCCTTGAGATCATAGAAATCATAGAGAGCGCCCTTTTCAGACGAGAACCTTTCCGGATGCCTCCTGCCTGTCAGGGCGATGCAGCATTCGATCTTCTCCTCGTCCTTCTTGGAGCTTCCACAGAAAATCTTCCCAATTTCAAATACGGCGAGATCAGTGTTCTTCCTTGAAATATTATGCCCGACAGTGCGAAGGATACCGGAAAGAAGCGACGGCCTCATGAAAGCCGATTCGTGGCTTATCGGATTGCTCATGGCGAGCAGATAATCTTTTCCGTACCTGGAATCGGCAAGGGCATCCTTTTCATCGGCATAGCTGTAGTTCATAACTTCGTCGAGACCAAGTGCTATCAGCTGGTTCCTGGCCTCTTCAAGCACTGCATAGGCGTCTTCCTTGAACGATCCACCGGGGATGGAGGAGAGAGAATCAAGCGGGATCTTGTCGAGCCCGTGGATCCTTGCGACTTCCTCCGCAAGGTCGGCCTCGCTCTTGAGGTCGCCACGGAACGAGGATGGGATCACACTGCAGGAATCAGCCGTGGCATCTGAAACACCGAGTTCAAGCTTCCTGAATATCTCGGCGATCTCATTATTGGATATTTTGACACCCAGGATCCTGCGGATTTTTTCGAATCTGCACACTACGGGCTTTATTTCAGGACGTGAGATACAGACGTCGAGCATGTCTCCCGCCTCGCCTCCGGCGAGTTCAAGGATCAGCGCAACCGCCCTGTCGCTGGCTTTCACCAGCATGTCGAAGTCAACGCCGCGTTCAAACCTGTATGACGAATCGGAGGAAATGGCGAGGTTCCTTGATGAAGAACGTATGTTGGAAGGCTTGAAATACGCGCTTTCAAGAAGGACGTCCTTCGTCGTTTCAATTACGCCGCTGTGTTCTCCGCCCATTATTCCCGCAAGGGCGACAGGTTTGCGAACATCGCAGATCACGAGATTGTCCTTGTTAAGCTTGTATTCCTTGCCGTCCAGGGCGATGATCTTCTCCCCGTCAGCGGCGCGTCTGACAACGATCTTCCCACCTTCAAGCAAATCCAGATCGAAAGCATGGAGAGGATGACCGAGTTCAAGAAGCACGAAGTTCGTGATGTCGACGATATTGTTTATGGGACGCAGTCCAACGCTCTTCAGACGCTGTTTCAGCCATTCCGGACTTTCGGTCACCTTGACGTTCCTGATGATTCTTGCTGTATATCTCGGACAGAGCTCCCCATCGATGATCTCAACTGTATCGGGGGAAATCCTCGCCTTTGAATCAACCGTCGCACATGGATATTTCACCTTGACGCCCGACAATGCGGCAATTTCCCTTGCAATACCGACGTGCGAGAGGAGGTCCGGCCTGTTCGGGGTTATTTCAAGATCGTAGGCGGTGTCTGCTCCAAGGTATCCATTCATCGGCTTGCCTATCGGCGCATCCGCAGTGAGCACCATTATTCCGGAGCCCTGCTCGCTGAGTCCAAGTTCCTTCTCGCTGCAGATCATGCCGGAGGACTCGACTCCGCGCAGCTTGGCCTTCTTGATATTGAATTCCTTGCCGGTTTCCTTTTCGACGAAGACAGTTCCGATAGTGGCGAGAGGGACTTTCTGTCCTGCATCGCAGTTAGGGGCTCCGCAGACAATCTGAAGTTCCTCCTTGCCTGTTGAGACTCGGCATACGGAAAGCTTGTCGGCATTCGGATGGGGCTTCCTCTCGATGATTTCGGCGACGATCACGCCATTGGGGATTGAAGTCCTGATTACCTCTTCCACTTCAACGCCGGCCATGGTCAGCTTCTCAATCAGTTCAGCATCGCTGAAGCTGATGTCGACATATTTGGAAAGCCAGTTGTATGAAACCTTCATGCGAAATCCTGTTGATATTACTCTGAAAATTAGCAAGTTTACGAAGGTAATCTAAAAAGCTGAATTTTCCAGCGTGAAAGGCGTGAATTGGAAGCAAATTCCCACGATATTGAAATAAATATTGCTCAATCTATCTTGCTCATATATAATTTTTTCGTCCCGAAAAAATTATTCTTCGTCGGCAGAGGCTCGCTTCAGCTTGCGTCGTGCAATCTCGGTAAGAGAGCGCTTGCGCATCCTTACGAAGTTGGGCGTCACTTCGACGAGTTCGTCATCGCATATGTATTCAAGGGCTTCTTCCAGCGACATCTTCTGGGCTGGCACGATCTTCATGGACCTGTCCGAGCCTGATGCGCGCATGTTGGTGAGTTTCTTCTCCTTCTGGACATTCACGACCAGGTCGCCTTC
>JBAQUG010000124.1:0-6720 GCA_049297395.1 Victivallales bacterium
GTTCAGGTTTCCGATGTTGTTCGATATGAAATACTCGTACCGGGCTCCGAAGAGTTTCCTCACCATCTCCTCCTGGAGTTCCATGAATATGGAGGCCTCCAGCTTCGCGCTGAACCAGTTCGAGAAAATGAGTATTGCTGCGCCAAAGGCGAAGGCGATGCTGCACATTGCGAGCATCGCGAACAGCTCATAGTTCTCTGAAGGAAGCCTGAAAGATGATATGAATGAGTAGACCAGCTTCGTGAGGGCGTTGTTGCCCCTCTTGCCGGAGCCGAACTCCAGTACGGCCATGAACATTGCGCCTGCGAAGAGCTCGAATAGGGCTGACGTGAAGACAAGCAGCATGAAATACAGGAACTTGCCTCTTGTCAGCTTATAAAAGAATGAGAAATATTTCAGAAGGTTCATTTTTATTTTCCCGTCGTTGTTTAGCTTGTCATTTTCCCGATCAATGAATAATATGCCTTGTCGATCACCTGCGTTCCGGCAATGCTTGTTATCCTTCCTGATTCGGCAATCATCTGCTGGCGCGGCAGGGAGGACGACTTCCTGATGTTTTCCGCGAAGACTTCCGGCGAAGGACGTGAGACATATCCGTTCTCCCCGTCCCTGATCCAGAAATCGGTTATGCCTGGTATTAAATTCGCTGCGACAGGAACCCCGCATGCAACGCTTTCAAGGATAGGAGTACCCAGCCCTTCGCTCAGGCTGGGGAAAGCATAGACATCAGTCATCTGATAGTACTCCTCCATGTTTTCGATGAATCCCCTGGTTATTTGGACTCTTGCATCAAGCCCGTATTCGGCAACCATCCTCGCGAGATCGTTGAAGACCGAGGAATCCCTGCCGGTAAGAGGACCGGAGCCGACTATCGGACCGCCTAGGAAAAGCTTGAACTGTTCCGGAAGAAGTCTGATTGCCTCAACAAGGAGCCTGTGGTTCTTCCTCGGAATGAAATTTGCAATTGCGGTGACAACAATATCGGCATCGGAGAATTTTGAGAGTTTCTTCCTCAATGAGCCTTTTACTTCGCCTTCTACCGGCTTGAAGCGGGATTCATCCACTGGATTTGGCCTGCACCATAGATTGTCTTCCGGAATATTGTTTTTCAGGCAGGTGTTCCTTAGTCTTTCCGAGATGCATATGAAATGATATTTTTCCGGAAGCCTGCTTGAAGCTTCAAACCTGTTGGCGATTGGTATGTACTGCAGCGGCGTGTCCATCTCGTTGCAGAGTTCGATGACTGCCGGGATTCCATTGACTCTTGAATAGTTGAGGGCGGCGGCGGTCACGTAGTTCTTGCCGAATATGTGTATCAGGTCCGGCCTGGGCAGAGTCTTGATATAGTCTGTTGCGGCAGCATATTCGGAGTGGAAATTCATCGATATCTTCAACGCCCTTAGGAATCCTCTGCCGGCATCCGGAAAAGGCTTGCAGGATATGCGCCTGACCTTGAATCCATCATACTCGTAATTGGCGCATATGTTTTCGGTTTCAGAACCGGAGATGACATAGACTTTCATGTCCGGATCGCATACCGTAAGCCTCCTGTAGAGATTATGCGCCCTGTAGCCGGAGCCCGAGTATTCGGGCATGTATTTGCTGGATACCAGGAGAACGTTCATAGTTTCAGTAGCCTGTAGTTATCAATCTTCATCATGGACGGACTTTTAAAATGGAACAGATGGCTTTTGCATTTGCAGTCCGAGCATCCGAATCCTCCAACAGGAATTCCGCCGGACTTCTCAAGTCTTGCCGCTGCCATGCATTCCTCTGATTTAATGTTCGTCTCCATGGCGAGAACTCTTATAATTTCAGCCTTTCCGAGCAGATAGTCGATATGCCAGTGTAGCCTCTTGTCCTTCCGCAGATGCCTTTTTATTCTTGCTTCAAGTCCGCCCATCGCGGAACCTGTGTAGGAGTAGAATCCTTTCCTGAATAAGAGAGAGCCCAGCGCTCCGACTCTTATTTCCACGCTTTTCCGCAGATATATCTTTAAGATGTAAACGCCTTTCATCCTGTGCAATTAGTTCAGCTCTTTGATATTCTTAATCAGCCTTTCCGCGAAATTCGCAAGACCTTCCGGGGAGACGGCATCCTTATAAACTTTTTGGGCTTCCATGGCGACCCGTATCCGGAGATCCGAGTTGTCAATTAATGCGTCCAGCTTCTCTTCAAGATCGGACAAGTCCCATTTGTGGGGAATACAAGTTTTTTCTTGCTGGAAGAGGTCGGGCCACGTCTCAAGATGGCCCATTTCAGGTTTCACAAGTGCTGCACCGCAGATGATTATCTCGTAGTCGCGCAAAGTTATTTCGCCGACACCGAACGGGCCGACGCCAATTTGCGAGTTCCGCAGCTCGGAGAAATATTCCGGGAGGCTGGACTTTGAAGTCTGGACACCCATCTTTTCCATTATCTTCGCTACAGCCTTCCTGTGCGCGACAACCGAAGGGCGTGAATGCGCGAGCCCAACCCTGCAGCTGACTTTTATGTCTCTATGATTTTCAGGAGGAGTGAAAGTTATAGACACTCCTTCGCAGAGCATTGACGACAATAGAGGCCTTGATTTCTGTCTTATTCTCGAAACAATCCCGAATCGGGATTCATTATAGTTTTCAAAGCATGTGTTCCATGAAACCCTGATCTTGCCAAGATCATTTTGGGAGGGAAGGGGGAAGTTCTCCTCCTTTTCGCCAGTCTTGTAGAGATCATCGAAATAGTCGGTGAAGATACGGCCGGTGCGGAATCTTTTCAGGTACTGGCTCCTGTCCTTGAATACCTGGCTCTTCAGAAACAGATCGACATACGGCATTACTTCGAACTGGGTGCACCATGTGCTGTCAGTCGTGTCAAACCATAATATTTTTAATTTTCTTGAAACCGCATTTTCAAGAAAATCATAAATATAAGACTTATTGGCATACCAATAAGTCCGGAAGACGTTTGAATTTATGAAGAGGATTTCACAATTCAGAACATTGTCGGAAATCCTCCATTTGAAATCAAGACTGAATCCCTGTTCCTCGAAATAGCACCTGGAGGCAAGAAGAGGGCAGTTGAACGCCTTGGAGTTCGGACATGAGTTGTTTGTAAGGATATTTATTTTCATGGAAGAAAAATGCCCGCGGAAATGAGCTTAGAATTTATACAGCAGCACGTCCCTTACTCCACCGAGGTCGCAGATGAGTTTTTCCGCATCTTCATTCTTGATGTCCTTGTAGAGACCCTGCATGTGCGTGTCGGAGGTCATCAGTGTCTTGTAGGGCTTGTAGCCCATTTCCAGGATATGCTGGTTCTTCTTTTCGCTGTTGCTGGAGATCCTTGTCACCCTGTATCCTTTGTCAAAGAGACTGCATAGCCTCTTCCTCATGCTGTGATGGGTGTCGTCATATTTCGGGAAATGTGTTTCAAAGCAGATGGCCGGACCGAAGCCGGGATCGTTCTTGAACGCCTCTTCCATTCCATCGATGACTTCTACTTCGAATCCTTCGACATCCATCCTGATGAGATCGATCTTTCTTTTGCCCTTGGCGAATTCGCTGACCGTTGTGAGGGGGACCTTGATTGTCTGCCCAGACAACAGTCTTTTGGATTTATCCCCGAACTTATACTGTTCCGCCATGAAGGTGTGGAGGTTCGAATATTCGGCAAGATGGAAATCCGCTTCGCCCAGACGGTCAGCGGCGCCAACATTGTACATCTCCATCCTGTCCCTCATTCCGTTGAGATCCACATTCATCTGAAGCAGTGCGAAGTTCGCAGGACTCGGTTCGATGCAGTAGACCCTGCCTTCAGGACCGACACGCAGCGCCTCCCAGATGGCATAGTAGCCTATGTTCGCACCGAGATCGAACACGCACATGCCGGGCTTCACAACCTCCTCGAGGATCGCCCTGAGCTGCATCTCCCTTTTGCCGTTCAATGCAAGAGCCCTGGAGATTCCATTATCATGGACGTTGAGGAGCATTTTGTATTCCCCGTCCCATATTTGATATTCCGCGAACTTTTTCCCGGGGACCAGACGGCTGGATAAGAAACGACCGGCCCTGAACAGGTATTTGGCAGTACCGGCCACGCCGCGGCTTTTCAATACCGATGGAAGAGAAGAGAGGCCCATAAGTGATTTCCTTTTATTTTAAAGCTGGAATTGTAAATGAGATATTCATTTTTCCGGAAACAGGTATTTCTCCATGAACTCCATGTCAGGATGTTCAGGCTTCCTCTCGAGGATGGCGATAAGTTCCTTCTCGTCGAAAACTGTCCTGTTGCGCTCGTCGTACTTGCAATGGAGTATGCTGCAGCGTTTCTCCAGCGACTTGTATACGTCGGGGAACCATGGCTCCCAGCCTGCATCGACATAGATCACCGGCCTGTTAGTGCACATAGCATAGTAAAGGGTGGAGGAGCATCCGTACTGCACGATCACCGCATCGGCCTGCTCGGCCACGCCTGGCGACTCAAAAGGGCCGTAGGTTATCTTCAGGTTGGGTATGTTCTCGAAGATGTTCAGACCTTCCCAGGATATGTCCTTTGGACGTCTTTTGAATATGATGTTGTAGCCGTTCCTCGACAGGGTCTTGCATAGCTCGTAGTAGAATTGGTAGTTGACCATTACGTCTGCGACATAGTATCCAGTCCACTCGGAAATGAACGAAAGCTCCAGGAGCATCACGGTCTTTATCTTGTCAGGAACAGGTTTGGCCTTGTACGAGTCCCATATCACCTTGAGATCCTGCGTGTTGTCGGTCAGTATTTCCACTTTGTTGTTCCTGGGAATGGGATTCAGTGCCATGTTCCTCCTGTAGAGATCAATGTTTCCTGGGAAGAAGGAGACGAACTCATCGACTGTTGACAGCTCATGGAATGACAGACGCGAACCCGAATGGTGGCTGATGAAATAGCCGTGCGGGAATCCGGTGATCTTTCCGCCTTCGTTCCTGACGGCTGTGCTGAATGCCCTGATGTACTGGCTTCCGGCCGTGCAGGTCAACGCATGTTTTATTTTTTTCCGCGCGGCAAGCTTCTTCATCGAAGAATACGCCTCGGCGATGTCGCAGAGATAATCATCTGAAAAGGCGAGCAGGGCATTGCAGACCTTCTGCGGCAACTGCATTCCGAACACCCTTGTCATATATTTATTGGCGAAGGCCAGCATCTCATTGCTGAACTGGCTGAACAGCCTCCTTGTTTCGGGTGACGGCTTTTCAGAAATGGAATAATCCATCAGGAAACCGGGAGATTCCAGGCGGATCCATCTGTCGAGGTCATGAGCATAGCGGCGGCTGTATGTGTTTCCGAGCGATATGGTGGTCCCTTGTCCAATCATCTGGTCCTGGAATCCGTACCTGCCGTTCTTGAAATTCAATTCGAAGGATTTGAGGCAGTTGTAGATGCGCCTCTTTTTCCTGTAGTCTGTTTTTTTGAAGCTGTTGAATCCAAAGGAGACATTCTCACGGCTTCCGTCCAGGTTTGGGACAAGGGTGAGCTTGTCGCTGTATTTGAGATCCCAGCCCGCCTGCCTTATTTTCTGTATCGAGGCGTAATGATTCACAGCCTCCGCAAACCTGGTCGAAATAAGATAGGCTATAAGCAGGCAGTCGCCTTCAAATGTGCGGCCGTATTGTTCGATCAGCCTGCAGTGCTCGGCTTTGAAGTCAATGGTTATCTGGGTGGTTGTCTCCCTGGGGATCGTCCACCAGAATTCCTGGGACCATTTTTCAAGGTCTACGCCTTTAAGGGCGAAATAATCATAATAGAAAGACTTGTCCAATGAATGATTCCTTTATACGCTTTTAGACTGGGCTTGAGATTGGCGCGCATCCGTTGATGAAGTTGCATATGTGTTCGATCTCCTCGTCCTTCAGTTCAGGATATGAAGGAAGGTTTATTCCATTCGCGGAAAGCAGCTCGCAGACTGGAAGATTCAGATCCGAAGCATATGGAGGCATCTTGTAGATTGGATAGAAGAACGGACGCGATTCAATGTTCTGTTTCTTCAGGACTTCGATCAGGGCATCCCTTGAAAGCCCGTTGTATGATCCGTTCCTGAGGACTATCGAGCACATCCAGCAGATGTTCACGGACCAGTCGTTCTTCGGGGAGAAGATGAAGCCGGGATTCGATCCGAGCTTCTTCCTGAAGAGTTCCGCGATCTGCAGCTTCCTGCGGAGGATTTCGGCAATTCTCTCAACCTGCGCGAACCCTATCGCGGCCTGGAGGTTGGTCATCCTGTAGTTGAACCCGATGTACTTATGCCAGTATTTCCTCTGCGGATCCATGCCATGGTCCCTGAGGATCTTCGCCTTCTCATATAGTTCCCTGTCGTTGGTGACGACCATTCCGCCTTCGCCGGTGGTTATGATCTTGTTGCCGAAGAAGCTGAAGCAGCCGACCTGTCCGATTGAACCGACATATCTGCCCTTGTACTGCGCCCCATGGGCTTCAGCGGCATCCTCTATGACCATCAGGTTGTGTTTTTTAGCCATTGCCATTATCTCATCCATCCTGCATGGCTGGCCGTAGAGATGCACGGGGATGATGGCCTTTGTCCTGGGAGTTATCAGTTTTTCAATCGAGGCCGGATCAATGTTCCATGTATCCATTTCAGAATCGGCGAACACCGCTTTTGCTCCGGTATAGGATACGGAATTCGCAGTTGCGATGAAAGTCAGTCCGGGTACTATGACCTCGTCGCCAGGTCCGATCCCCATGGTCACC
>JBAQUG010000125.1:0-20959 GCA_049297395.1 Victivallales bacterium
ACGCCAGCCCTTCGGGGCGTAATTCCATGTATTTGTCTTCTTCGTTGCTTCACCCCTTACGTATGTCCCATACGCGCGGGGCTTGCGCCTCGAATCCAAACACCTGTATTTTCCGCCAAATGTCAAATTTATTTCTTTACGGCTCCTAAGCAATGAGTTTTAAGGCTCTTTGAAAATATTTCAAATTCCATCTTGACAATTTTATATGTATAAATAGATTATAAATATATAATACATGGCGGGTCATGCCCGCAAGTCAAGCTCGAAACACGAATATCGAAATACGAAACAATGAAACTGATAATTGAAATGTTTGAAATTTTAAAGATTCGAATTTGTTTCGAGTTTCGTGCTTCGGATTTCGAATTTTTAAAAAGATAGGAGACTGATATGTCATCAAGGATACCGGAATTGAAAAAACAGGTGATGGAAAGGAAGGGATCATTCATAAGGAACATCAACCCTTTCGTCCAGGACGTGGCCATATGGAAATCGTCCGGAGAGCAAATGTCTCGCGTCCAGCACAGGGCTGCATTCCTAAAGTCCCTGGTCGAGATTTCACCGGTTGAAATACCCGCAGGCTGGCGATTGGCCGGAGAACATCTTCCAACGGCATCGCAGTCATTCGGTTTCCTCCGCAAGCTCAAGGCAAACGAAAAAAAGAGACTGTCTGAATTCAATCTTTCTAAAGATGAGATAAAGCAGGTCAAGTCCGCCGTCGAACAATGGACTTCGTTCCAGATGAAGAGGGAGTTCTGCGAGACTGGCGAGATTTCTCCGGGAATGGAAGTCGCAAAGGGGGCGTGGAGCTTTGAAGGGACAATTGTTTTCTGGGGCGGTGGCTGGGTGGAGAACCATTCAATCCGCGACTATGCGAAAGTCCTCCGGATCGGGTTTGGAGGAATCAAAGCCGAAGTCGAGGCGGAATTGGGAAAATCCGAAATAACTGATCCAGGCTTTCCGCAGAAGGAAAATTTCCTGAAGGCCGCCATTTCAATCTGCGATGCCGGAATCCTTCTCGGGAAAAGATACTCCGAGCTCGCATCCGGAATGGCGCAGAAGGAAAAGTGCGAAGTCCGCAAAAAAGAGCTGCTGAAGATGGCGGAAACATGTGCAAATGTTCCTGCGAAAGGCGCGGGAAGCCTGTTCGAGGCGACCCAGTCCCTGTGGTTCGCCCACATCCTTACATGCGGCGAAGACAGCATCAACGCAAATTCAATAGGCCGCCTTGACCAGATCCTTTATCCTTACTATAAGAAGGATGCTGACAAGGGACTCCTTTCTAAAGAAGAAGCCAGGGAGATCATGGAGGAACTTGGCTGCAAGCTTTATCTGGATTACGATGTCCAGGCCATAGTCCTCGGCGGTCTCGACAAGAAAGGTGCTCATGCCGCAAATGAACTTACTAGTATCATCCTTGATGCAACGGACAGGCTCGGATTCATCCGCGATATCTCTGTCAGGCTCGATTCAAAATCACCTGATTCCCTGATCGGGAAATGCGCGGAGATGATCATCAAGGGCGGCGGCATCCCCTTTGTTTTCAACGATGACTGCTTCGTCAAGGCCCTTTCCGACCGTGGCATATCCCTGGAAGACGCCCGTGACTATGCTCCAATCGGATGCATTGAACTGACAATCCCCGGGAAGGCGAATCCTCACGCGGTGAGCGGCTGGATCAATTCGACGAAATGCCTTGAGCTTGCTCTTTTCGGAGGGAAGGATCCGGCTTCCGGAATTCAAATTGGTCCGAAAACCCCAGACCTGTCGGAGATGGAATCCTATGACGAGTTCTGGAAATGCTATAAGAAGCAGATGGAGTTCTTCTCCGGACGGATGGTTTATTTCTGCAACCGGGGCGAGCTCCAGCAGCGTGAATTCGGTCCTCTCCCGTGCTGGTCGGTCCTCACAGACGACTGCATAAAACGCGGCAGGGACATTACAAACGGCGGAGCAGTCTATAACTACCATTCCATCTGTTTCCTTGGAACTGCGAACACCGCAGACTCCCTGTGCGCGGTCAAAAAACTTGTTTTTGAAGACAAGAAGATAAAGCCGGCGGCGCTGCTTGAGTCGCTGGGTAAGAACTTTGAAGGCGCTGAAACATTGAGGCTGCTGCTACTGAAAGGCTCCCCGAAATATGGGAATGACTGTCCTGAAGTCGATGATATAGCGAAGGAAGTCGACGAGCATTTCATTAAGTACATGGATACGTTCAGGACTCCGCTCGGAGGACGTTATTTCGTACATCTCTTCTCCTTCCTCTGCAATATCGGTTTCGGAAAGACGACAGGGGCGACTCCGGACGGCAGATTCTCCGGCGAAGCGCTTGCCTATTCACTTTCCGCCCAGCAGGGACGCGATGAAAAGGGGATAACCGCGATGCTGAAATCCCTTTCCAAGCTTCCGCACGACATGGCCGCAGGAGCATCCGCGGCGATTGTCGAAATCTCCCCGAAGATATTTGAAGGAATCGACGGAGTGAAGCGGATGGCAGATATAATCAGGACCCTCCTTTCCATGCGCATCGGACAGATCCAGTTCAATGTCGTCACGGTGGAACGTCTCAAGCTTGCCCAGAAGGAGCCCGACAAGTATGGCAGCATTTCCGTCAGAGTTGCGGGCTTCTCCCAGATGTTCAAGCTCATAGACAGGGATCTTCAAAACCATATAATCGCAAGAACAAAACACGAGAAATGAAGTTCTTAAATCGATGAGTCAGTCTTGTGTCCAGTGTCTCAAATTCGACGTATTTGGGATACATGACGGATGCTCTCGTCATTCTAGCATCAATTCGCCCCATGTTTTTGGAAAGAGCCACGCTTCCAATGGCTCGTCGCTGGTCAGATTGGTGTCCTTGTTGGCCCAGTAGGTGCGCGCGACATTGCGCAGCCCTTGGGGGTCGGAGGAGATGAACCCGACATCGCCGTGGAGTCTGGCACCCGCCGCTGGCCTGCCGCCCAGCAAATTCCAGGGGATGGACGCCATAACAGTATGCCCTCCGGATTCCATGGTCACCGCGACCTTGGCATCGGTGAGAACCTCGACCCTGGCAAAGACCTTCGTCCCGACAGGCGAGACATAGGTTTTGCCAGCACTGGCCGCCGCCCGTTTGTCCACGGGCGCCATCAGCACTGCGGCTGGCTTGCCGGCAAGCGGTGCAATGACGATGCGCAGATCCCCCTGGACTGGATCGTTGTGTTGCCCAGCCTTGGCATCCAAACTGAGTTGGATGTCCACTGCATCACCGGTCTTGAAGAGTCGGCCAAGATCTTTACCCTCGTTTTTCCACGGCGAGGCGTCCTTGACCACAAAGCGGGCATAGAGGTTGTTGTCATCATAGGCCAAGTTCACGCTGGCACGATCCGGAAAGCCTTCCCGGGCGACCGTAAGATCTGCCAATCCTTTCCACGCCTCCGGCTTGCCGTCAATCGACGGTGGTTGGCTCAGTTTTGCCACAGTGTATATTTTGATGGCTTCGCCTGCGGCAGCGGCGCGTCTGGCGTTGTCTGCGACCGCGACAGAGACGGCCTGGGCATCCAGGTTAATCGTCTTGCCGTCGAAGCGGCGGATCGTATCCAGTCCGGTGACTTCCAGGATCATTGCGCCTTCGCGCGCCATGCCCGTCATCGTGCGGATCTTGCCGTCGGACTGCCTGCCGAACCAGCCGTTGAACGGCTCGTCCTTGTTGGAGTACCACCGCAACGACTTGCCTGCGATCGCGTCTTCCGTGGGCGGCAACGGTTCGCAGGGCACGCGAATATCCTCGAAAATGGAACCGACATACAAACCATCCGTGGTCAGCAGGAAGTCCTGCCCGAGATTGCCGCGCATGAGGAAGACGCTGCCGATGGCATCGTTGATCTTCGCAACGCCGCAAATCTTCAACGGTCCAATCAACATCCCCGGCTTCGGCATGATGGCCTTATGGGATCCATGAACTCCGGGGAAGGGATTGGGATACGACCACTCGATCCGGCCGTTCTTTAGATCAATGCCGCGCAGTTGCGTGAGCCCCGGGTATCCTTTGAAGCTTAGATCCAGCAGCCGTTCTTCGCCCGGCACGGGAACCAGGTCTCCGCGGTCCTCCATCCCCACCGGACGCATGCCCGCCATCCCGTAGCGTGGTGCGCCGTCCGCATCGAACGCCACAGGATGGTAGGCCGTGAGCCCGTCGGCATAGATCGTCAGGTCCGGCGCCATCCTGCCGCCCCAGCCGAGTCCCACGGGCAGGGGCTTGTCCACGAACGTACATTCGCTGCGCTGCACCTTGCCATCACTGTTCGCGTCGTTCCAGAACATGGCCTGCTGCGGGTTGACCCCCTCCAATTCGCCGGAAGGTAATTCCTCCACCTTGCCGTAGTGACTGATCCGTCCCGACATTTGAGCCGCCTTGCCGATCGCCGCAACCGGTTGCCAGCCATCCTTGCGCTCCATGAACACCACCAACCCACGGGTGGCATAGTCCGAGTGCGTGAACAGGTATTCGTGCGGGTTCCCGCTCGCGGAGGAAGTGAACCGTTGCGGATTCGACATCATATTGGGTGAGATCTCGAATGACTCGCCCGCAGTCAGGTCAGGAACCCAGAGAACTTGCTTCACTTTCCAGGTGCGATTCGCCTTGTCCAACTGCATCTCGACGGGGCCGTAATAGGCCAGCGTCGGATCCTGGTCGTGCAGATAGCACCCCATGCCACTATAGTTGGAGTTGCCAATGTAGTCGCGCACCAGCTTGCCATCTCTACCCCAGACCGACACCCGCCGCGGGTAGTCCCAGTTTTCGACCACCCAGACCAGCCCTTTGCTGTCTACAGCCACGGAACTCATGCGCATCATGGCCTGTTTATCAAAGTCGCCGCGGATTGGGCGTCCGCCTCTCTTCCCGCAGGTATAGGCCAGTTTGCCTTGCGGCGTGAAGGCCTTGACCTGGCTATCCGCGCAGGCGTCGGCCACCACCAGGTTTCCGTCGTGGTCAACGGCCAGTGCAACTGGTTTTTCCAATCCCGGCATGGGGATCGGAGTAAACGCACCAGTGTCCATGTTGATGCCGCCGACCTTGTTTTCACTGATGCCATAAAGTGTTCCGTCTTTGCTGAAAGCCAGACCTCTCAAGATCGGCGTTTTGAAGGTTTTCAGTGGGGCGGCAGTCTCCGCATTCAGAACGGCGATCTGACCGGAGGTCACCGCCTCAGGCTCGGTAAAGTCGAATTCGAGTTTCAACTCGGTCCACGCGTCCGTGCCGACCTGGAACGCCTTCGAACTGTATTGGCGGACCCCGCCTCGTGTCGAATCCAGGAACATCACGGAAAGATTGGACTGCAGAAAGCCGTCGGCTTCCTTGGCTCTGACTTTCGCCGTCATGACGAAATGCCGTCCCTTTGCCAAGTCCGGCAGGGGCAATCCCTTTATGATGCGCGGATCGTGTACGGATTTAGGATCCAGGACCATGCCCGCGAACTTTAGGCCGCTGGCTGCCGGAACTGTGTCAACACCAGCGGTGATTCCCGCCGTTTTCGCAAGATAGGCGCCAACCACTGGGGCACCTTTATCTTCGAAGTCTCCGTTTTTCATCTTAGGTCCGAGTAATTCCACTTTCGTTTCCGAGTCCGGCCCTGCGGACTGGAAGAGGCGCATGTCATCTACGTAGAGAGTCCATTCGCCCCTTGGTTTGCCACCTTTGGGCGAGCCCACGACCCACAGATCCAGACTTGCGCTGGGTTTTGCGTCCGGCTGCTTTCCAGCTACGGCGATCTGCGATTCATTCGCAGCCAAGGCCGTCGCCTCCCCTGAACCTTTCATGACGGCGCTCAGCGGCAGTTCAAACGGCAAATCCTTTCCCCCGTCTGCAAATGGCTGGTAGGAACCGTCCATCCGACCATAGCGGCACAGGTTCTGCGCACTGGTGACGGCGAATATGTGGTGTTCGTTTCCGGCCAGCATGATGGCTCCCCGTTTTTCGCCCCATTTTTTTAGGCCATCCGCCCCGAGGCCGATCATACCGCTGCCGCCCTCGGCGAACGGGAATGCGATGGCCATCCCGTCACCGGCGGCGGCCACGGCGATAGGACCGGTATGATCCGCGCCCCAGCCGCCACTGCCGTCACCCGTCGCCCAGGCCGGCGTACCAGGATTGTAGAAGCACATCTCGTAGATCGCGTCGAGCCCATCATGAGATAGGCCGCGCACCTTGTAGGTTCCGGGTTTGACCTGCTTGCCGGCATCGTCCAGACAGTCCCATTTGACCTCGACATCCCGTGTTTCGCCTTGCTCCTTCACCCCATAGTCCAAGGGTGCCACGTCACCTGCCAGGTTGCGTATGCGGTTTCCCTGGTCGTCATCGATCACGATCGTAAATTTCTTGGCCGAAGAGGGCACGGAAATGCACACTGGAACCGTGCCCTCGATGCGGGCGGTCTTCAGCGCGTCCCCATATTTGCGGAGCGGGACATTTCCCTTTTCGACCAATTTCGCTTCACCCCAGGCCGTCTTGGTCGTCCAATAGAACAGGCGGTCTGTTTTTCCCTTGGCCATGTTGTCCGCGAAGCGATGCGTAGGCGGTGCCTTGCCGCCAGTGACATCGCCCCAGAGGAATTCGCAGCCCATGCGGATGGCCAGACCGGGTTTGATCTCAGGAACGGTCTTAAACAGGAGATTCCACGGCAGGCGGATTTCCTGCACGAATCCCCTGCCGTCCGGATCAGCCTTGTACACCATTTCGACACCCTGGCCCAAATCGCCGCCACCCTTCTTGGAGACCAGCAGGGAGCTGTCCATGCCGGCCCGGTCGCTGTTCGGATCCCTCCAGCGCGCAATCGACAACGCGGACAGCTTGCCCGGCGTGCAGTACCAGGTGGTCAGCCACATCGGGTGATCCGTCTCCATCCGCATCTGCCAGGCGTCCGATTTCCAGCCGTCGTTGGGGTTGATGGCCGGATCGACTATGCTGGACATGGGTGTCGGATCCTTCCACTTCGCCGCCAGATATAAGTTCTCCCTGTCCCACATTGCGGCGACCTCGACCGAGTAGCGGTCGCGCACTGCGGCGTCGGCGAACATCCAGACGCGTCCCGACCAGTCCCAGTCCTTGAGGTCGCCGTCGACGGCAACGTTGCCCGGCGCCGGCAGAACGAGGATACCCTCGTTCTGGCTCATCTGGCCGATCATGTTGTCGGCGGCGGAACCAGAGGGAAGCATTATTCCGAACGCGATGAGGCCCGCAACTGACAGTATGCCTGCCATCGACGTGGATGATATTGATTTCCGCATGTCTCTTCTCCTTTTTGTCTTATGGGAATTTTTAGAGGTTCCCTTATTGTTTGAGATTTAATATTCCTTAGCTGGGTCTTGTCCGTAAATTATCCATTTGGCATGTCCGTCGCCATAAAGATAGTTTGCTCCCTCTATCCTCAGGCCGGCGCCAGGACCGCCGGGAACAGTGGCGTACTGGCTCGGATGGTTTGAGATTTTTGTAAATTCCGTGGGATCGTACAGCAGCAGCCTGGATTCCGCCCTCGGCTCATGCATATATCTATAGACTTGCGTTGAAACTTTTACGGCGCCGGTATTTGAGACACCCTTCCCGCCGACATAATAGTATCCCATCATTGGACAGCCTCCCGAAGATGTCGCGGGTGTCGGATTCCAGTATTTCGGGTAATTTGTGATTGCCGCCCTGGAGTAGGTGAGGGGACAATAATATGACTGGAAGCTGGTGAGATAGGTGGGGTAAAGCAAGCCGGGACCGACAAGATTACCCCTGCTTGCGATCTTTGGGTAGTCATTATCGCCCAGGGCGCTGTACTGGATCCAATCCGTCCTCCCGTTGTAGCCCCATGGCACACAGTGACCGTCATAGTCTCCGGCATATGAGAACATCGCCAACCCCATCTGCCTTTCATTCCCCATGCAAACCGCCCTGTAGGCGTATTTTTTCGCAGCCGACAAGGCTGGCAGGAGAAGGGCCATCAGTATTGCGATGATCGCAATTACAATCAGCAGCTCGATAAGCGTGAACGTCCTTGGTGTTGTTAATTGCGATTTTTGTAGAGAAAGACTCTTTTCAGTCCCGCATGCGTATACTTTATAAAACATTTCGCCTCCATAATTTTTGACATTTCATGAATCTTTCTCATCGGTCCACGTTCTTACAGCTCTTAACTTCAGAAGTGAAGCACGCCCCACATTTGCGGAGTAAGCATCGCTTCCCCTGGAACATCGCTGATTAGACCAGTTTCCTTGTTGTGCCAGTAGATGCGCTGCGTGGTCTGCATTCCATTTCCACGTAATATTCCGATATCGCCCCGGATGTCACTCTGTTTCGGTGCGAGCCCTAATACGGACAAGGGGATTGAAAGTTCATAATTGCCATCTGATCTGCCAAGTTCAACTTTGTCGCTCACGTCTTCGACCCTGTCGAATGATATACTCCGCACTGGCGAAGTGAATGTGAACGGACTCTTATCTGGAAACACCGGTCGATAGACTACGGCCAAGATTTTTCCATTCACCAATGTGACCAGGAGGCGCAAGTCGCCTGAGAGAGGCAGGGTGCGGGCCGGGTCGGCTTTGGGATTTGTACCAAGCATCAGGTCAAGGGCGCCGCCTGTCTTGAACAGCAGCTGCCAGGCTTCCGGCTTGTTGACAAGAAGATTAGGATCTGGAGTCCTGTAGGCGGCGTACAGACGGTCTCCTGCTATGGCAATGGATGCGCTGACCTTGTCGTCGATTGTCACCCAGGAGGCATTTGCCCAATCATCAAGCTTCCCATCGACAAGAGGAGGGGGCTCGGGCCTGTAGATAACAAGTTTTTCAGAGGCTTTTTTATCGATGCCTGACGCCGTATGTTTCGTCTGGCGCTCCATGACTGCTGCAAGGAACTCAGCTGTTACGGTAATCGTTGATTCAGGCAGACGAATGATGGATTCAAGCCCGTCGATGCGCACAATTGCCGCCCATGACATGCCGACTGACAGATATATGTTCCCGTCCGCCGCCTGATTGATGCTCGGAAAAAAGCATTCATCATGAAGACTTACCTTGTTCAGTTCTATTCCTCTTGCCGCAGTTGCGGGCCAAGGTTCACTTTGCCGGATATCCTGGAACAGTGTAGACACAAAAAGTCCATCGGTTGTGAAAAGATAGACTACCCCATGGTTGCCGTTTATCGCCCATAACTCCTCCTTTGTTCCTCTAGGAGTCACAGTGAGCCCAAGCAAACGAGTTGTACCGATCAGATAGCCCGGATATTTTGGCATTGGTGCTTTCTGAGAAGCATGCAATCCTATGCTTTCACAGGGATATGTCCACCGCAGCTGCCCGTCCTTGGCTCCAGCCAGGCACGCTGCCGCCTGTTCTGGCGGGGAGGTCATGATGGTCCAGTCATCGCGGGTAAGCAGGACTTGATTTCCCCCGGATGTATTGGATGATCTAGCCCCTTTGAACAACTGCTCTTTGCGATTCAAATCATAAATCGGAACCCCCGCCGGAGTAATTGAGGCCGGGGCAAATCGATCCGCCAACGATGTAACCAGGGAGAGATCCGGAGCAAACGTCAGGCCTCCGGCTATTCCAGGGGCTATGGAAACCTCATCCGGCTGTACTTTTCCGTCAGCATTCAGGTCGCTCCAGGCGAAAAGATACTGATTCAAGTTTTTCTGCGAGGTAAAAGCTCCTTCAGGCCAGCGTGCCGTAAAAGGCTCTTTCCTTAATACCTTCCAGGCATTGGCTTGACCAAACGCAGCAACGGGAATAGCGCGTCCGTCGCGCATGATCCAAAGAGAGGCAATATTTTCTCCAGCTACCGGATTTTCTGTGAAGAGGTTCGTCATATATTGCCGCTTCTGGAAATATATTGGCATTTGCGGAAGTCCGGGAATATTGATTTCAACCTTGGATGTGAGGTAGTAAATTCCTGACAATTTTGTCTCTCCAGTTTTCCAGTCCAGCTGGAATTCCATCCCACCTTCTCCATCCGCATAGTAAAAACGGGAAGAGTCGCAAGGATCAAGATTGCCTCCTCCGCCATAACGGGTAGGACCATATAGCGCATTCACAAGACGCCCATCCAGGGACCAGACGCTGATACGCTTGGGACTGAACGAATGCTCGGCTACCCAGAGATGTCCATCAGGAGTGATGGAAATTCCCAGAGGATGCTGCATCTTCATAGGATCATAGGGGCCGGCTGCGGCTCCACCACGGACGCCAATTGCGCGGAGGAACTCGCCTTTGGGTGAGAAAACCTTCACCTGCTGGCTATCGCCATCATCGCTGACATAGATGTTCCCTTGTTCATCCAGGGCCAGCCTGCGCGGCGCATCGAGACCATCGGCCACCAGGATCTGCGGCTTCGGCAAAACCATTGTCTTGGAAGACGGGGGAATATTATATTTCCAGATTTGATTCCCAGCTATGACCAGTAAATCACCAGTTTTGTCAAAGCATAATCCCTGAGGTGTGCTTGAAAGGGCAGCTGTAATCAATTCCTTGCCGGATGCCGCATCGCAAAATAACAGTTCCCCCAGTTTGTCGAGACTTGCCACCAGGAGACCATCCCTGACCGCCAATCCCTCAACGCTGGCAGTCGGCTTGTCTAAAAATATCTTGTTGAACAATTTTTTACTGTCCTTGCCAACTCCCCATATTTCAACGTGTCCGTCCTGTACGGACGCAACAGCCAGATACGCCTCGTAGATTGATTGGGGTTGACTTCCTGCATCACGCGCAAGCAGATATGCGCCGCCATATCCTCCGTTGGCTCCGAGAGTGCGCACCCCCTTGAGCCGCCGCCCCGAAGGATCAACCCATACAAGTCCATCACCCGCTTCAACGAATTCGCTGCCGATAAGCAGACGATTATCCAGCAGTGCCAGCACTGCTGCAGGTGGAGAATGATCCCCAAGCCATCCCCCAGTGCAATCAGTGGCTTGCCCGGACGGCATTTTATTCAATCTACCGCTTCCATAATAAGGGTTGACTGTGTATTGACCGGCTATCCCCAAAGTTGGCCAAGGGGGATTCCCGCCGTTGTACGGAGTCATTTCATATTTAAGTGAAATGTTTTTCCGGAAGATTCCATGCACAGAATACTTCCCCGGCTGCACAAATCGGCCCGCTATGGAAAAACTTCCGTCGGACGCCTGTTGCATTTGCTCGTCCAATCCATCCCACCAAATCATATTCTCTCCGGCTGGAAAAGGTGTTTCGCTCACCAGATTCCGGACTCGTCTGCCATTTACATCATCAATAACCAATGTGACATATCCCGGCTCCTGCAAATTGAAGCAGATTGGAATTGCCTCATTCAACCGGGACATGTCTTCTTTTTTGCCGCTTGTTTTCGCGGCCTTCCCGGGCCCCGTTTCCTTACTGGAATCAGGAGTGACGGAAGACATCGTTCCTCCTGTTCCCATACCAAGTTCCCTGTTATTATTTCCACAGGCCGAAAGCACAAGGGAAATGGCAACGGCAAAACTGCAGGAAAGAATAAAACGCAGAGGAATTCTCATGGTCAACACCTTTCAATTACTTAAAGCCATCTTATGGAAGTTTTTATTTTTCCGATAATGGATACGGCGCATCGCCGATGTCTTTTAAAATCACAAATCCCCGCAGGCTTGCTACGCGGCTTGAAACACCAGTCACCGCTTTTATGTCCTCATTCTCATCAAGCCATGGCTGAAGTATTCGCATGCGTACGGCAGCAGTGGAGACAGTTTTGCCAAAATTGACCATGGATGTCTGGACATAGCGAAATGGAACCCCCATGCTTTCCGCCGTACGCTGCGGCTGCCAGTCAGTTTCTTTTGTTTCAGAGTAGTCCTCGGTTTCTCCTCCTTTGAATGTGTGAACGGCAAACTGTTTAAAGAACGGGGATATGAGCCATAGCGCCTGGATGTCCTGCGATTTCTTCCAGGAAAATATGAGCCACTGTGGTGCATCAGGGGATATATCAACAGAGGAATTCACATTCCAAGGCTGGCCTTTTGTAAGCCCTTTGGAATTGCCATAGCTCGCCAGAGTGTCTGCAAGAGGAGCAATATCAATATACCGTCCGGAGATAAGACGCAATGTGTTGACATCCCCCTTGATGCGTAACGCACGTATTTTGGTCTTCGCCGGCAGTGTGTAGATGCAAGCCCCGCCCTGCGGGGAGTTGGGTGTCAGCACATCCCATTGCTCGTCACTTCCCACGTCGCCAGGCAGTTCGACTTTCGGTTTGAGCGTGGCGACTTGCGCTGCTGCACCCAGGAGAATGGTTCCGACTTTTGTGGGCTGGTTGAGAACTAGGCGGATACAGTCGGCATGCCACGCCTGAGACCCGGAAAAACGCACCGTGTCAGCCAGGCCAAGCGCCCAGAGAACCGTCTCTTCCCGCGAGTTACGACCATCGACAAAATCCTCCTTGGGAAATCCCTTGCTGTCATCCCAGGCGATGCTGTCCGCAGTAATCGCAAGTTGAAACGGTTGCGGCTGCGATGGATCTTCACCAGGCACTGCATGAAATGGCAACGCCACCATGGCAAATCCCGCCACCCACAGCATCGACATCATTTTCTTTCTCATTTAGATTTTCCCCTCCATGTTGAAATTTAATATTCTTCAGTTGGGTCTTGTCCGTAAATTATCCATTTGGCATGTCAGCCGCCATAAAGATAATTTGATCCCTCTGTTATCATTGTTTCTCCAAGCGTTCTCCGCAGATTTCTAATATGGCACATACTCGGAATACCACAGTTTCCAGTCTTTAAAGAAAAGCCATTCCGCATGCCCATCCGTATAGACGACATTGCCCCCTTCGATTGTGGCAGGAAATGGACGGTGTCCATTTGCACGAGGGCCTGAAACCCAGGCGCCCCCCATCCCCAGCCATACTGCCGGGGAGCGCACTATATCGAAGCAAATCGCCCGAGGACCATTATAATTTCCACGTTTGATCTCTGATTCCCTCAGCGTTGTAGCTCCCATAGGACGGTGGTTCCAGGTGAAATGCTCATCAGCCCAATGCCCTGTGTTCGGATCGATATAATAGCAGTGGTTTGCAAACCAGTTATAGCCCGTCTGCGTAGCCTGAGGCTGGTTCGAATAAGTGTATGCCCCCTCGGAGCCAACCATTACTTTAGAACCGCTGAACTGGCTCCTGTTGGCCGGGCACCACGCAATCTCAAAGGAGGTGATATATTCGGGATAGAGGGCACGGAATGACGCATCGCTGCGGGTGCCGACGAAGGACATGACTTGATTGCAGTAGTTGTAGTTTATCCCCCTGAAATTAGGGCAACTCCCCATTGGGAAAGAGCCGTTCTCTGCATCCGTCGCATATGATATGGCGGCGAGACCTATCTGCTTGAGGTTGCCGACACATACCGCCTTCTTTGCCAAATCTTTCGCGTGCTGCAGGGCAGGCAGCAGCAGCGCAGCAAGGATTGCGATTATTGCAATTACAATCAGCAGTTCAATGAGCGTGAATGTTTTCCTGGCAAGAGGGCGTGCGCCCGAAACATAGGACAATGGCAAAGTATAGGTTATCATTGTTCCTCCAATTGTTCTATGCAGATTCCTAATATGATACATACTCGGAATACCACAGTTGCCAATACTCCAGAAAGCCATTCCACATGTCCAGCCCTCCTCTGCATTAGTAGTACACGTTTAATAACATGTCAAATCGTTTTTGTGTTGCGCCCATCGGTAGCCATACGACACTGGCATCAAGGAAAAGCGTGTTTCCCCCACCCGATGAGTTATTGGATCCCAGGTGGGAACCAATAAAACAGCTCATATTATCTGCGGTAAAGTCAGTAGCTACGACTGAATGACTGTCGCTTCGCAGGTCCACAGCCATAAAAGGCGGATTTGGATTGGAATAATAAACATTTATATATCCCGCCCACCAGCAATATCCTATAAGGGTGTTTAGCCAATTATCAGGATTCCAACTGTTTTCCAGCGTTAAATTCGGTGATCCATCAGGGCAATATATTACTTTATAATTACCTAAATAGTTTTGCGTATACAAAAGGCAAGGACCCGTAGGCGAATACACTGCACCGCGATTATTCATGCTTCCAATCGGCCAGAAGCCGGAGGGGATTGGGGTAGGAAACTGGTTATAATCAACGCCATACGCATTGAGTGATGTCCCTAATTGCCGTAGATTGGACGCGCACACGATCCGCTTAGCGCTTCGCTTCGCAGTGTACAAGGCGGGGAGCAGCAGCGCAGCAAGGATTGCAGTTATCGCAATTACAATCAGCAGCTCGATAAGCGTGAATGGGATAAGACGTGATCCGTGATCCGTAATCTGCGCCCCGCGGCCAGCAGGCGAATATCCCGGAAATTTGCACCTCGTGTTTTTCATGCGATTACCCTGTGTTGAATTTGCGTGGTCCGCCTTAAAGTTTATTGTATTTATTGCATCTCCATCTTGCCGACAACGGATCTCGGACCACGGATTACGTCCCCTTGTCATGTCGAAAGCCCCGGCTTTAACACCAGCTTCATCGGACTCAGCGCTTGATCCATCGCGGAGCCTCGCATATTCAAGGCAAATTCAACGATATTCGCAGAAATGCCTTCGAGATCTGCTTCCACAGTTGTGAGCGGTATGTGGCTGAGAATCTCCCCTCCCTTGTTTGCATGGCTCACTACGGCAGCATCTCCTGGAATCTTCATTCCCGCCTCAAGAAGGGCAATTATGGCGCCGGTCGCCAGCAAGTCATGGTTAATCATGAGGGCGTCGAACTTCACGCCTTCCTTGATCATCCTGCTCACTGCCTCATATCCGTCCAAAGCGTATTGGTAGGTCTGCCCGCAGTTCTTCACCATGCATCCTTTCGAGGAAAGCCTCTTCTGCTCAAAAACTTCCCTCAGCGCGTCAAGTTCCCTTGCGGCGCCATCCTTTGCGGCAGCCTCGGCTGAAAAGGCTGAAAGAAGGACTATTTTCTTCCTTCCCCTCTCAATGAGATGCTCAACCCCCATCCGTGTAACATCTTCATAGGAGGTATAGCCCCACTGAACACAGGGAATCTTTATTCCTGTGCTTTTCCAGGCATTGGTCTTACCGGAATTGTTGATGAAGCAAATGCAGCGCAGCAACCCTTTGGAAATGTCCTGTTCAGCCTCGTGCAACGGTTCGTAGGGCCTAGTTGCACTCATCGGATAATATGGCTTCACCCCCAGTCCCTTTTCCTCGGCCATCTGCGTAATATAATGAAGAATAAGCCTTGCAAAGGAACTTCTGGCGATAAGGGGGGACTCCCCGTACATGACTCCAATAATGTTCCCAGCTCCAATCCCATTCACATAGGTCCCGCGGCGGGGGGCCCTGTTTATCAGCCCTTTGTTCTTCAGGCGGGCAAGCCCCCGATGGACTGTAACCGATGAGACTGAAAGTTCCTCTGCCAGTTCGCAATTGCTGGGCAGCCGCATTCCAGCCTTAAAACGTCTGGAAAGGATCATCTCCTCAATTCTATCTGCCACGTCCATATATCCTAAATTCATACACACCGCTTATATTAAATAATTATTAATTAATGTAATCTATATTATAAGTATACTATATGTCAAGACCCCCCTTGGAAGATATTTTTGAATTATTTTTCAGGTATTGACTTTTTATATTATATAGATATAATAGTGTTATGGCTGTATAATATTAACTTGAAAATAGGAGAAGGTTGCATGAATTTTGAATTCGCACTTCCAGGGAAAATCATTTTTGGTCCGGGGAAAATCAGCGAGATCGGGAAGGTGTCGGCGGGTTTCGGTAAAAATGCACTGCTTGTATGCGATCCCTTCTGTGTCACATCCGGACTGACGGAAAAAATATTGAAGCATCTCGAAGCGTCCAGTGTAAAGACAGTCATATTCAGCGAAGTCGTCCCCAATCCTACGACGACATCAATTGAGGAAGCTGTCCTGAAAGCCAGAAAGGGCAAATGCGATGTCATAATCGGACTCGGCGGCGGCTCATCGATCGATACGGCAAAGGCCGTAGCTGTGGGAGCTTCGCATCCCGAACCGATATGGAACTATGCGATAGGAAAGACTCCCGTAACTGACAAGACCCTGCCTGTCATAGCCATCACGACGACGTCGGGAACCGGCAGCCACTGCACCTGTTTTTCCGTAATCACAAATCCTGAGACACACCAGAAGCCCGGTATGGGGTCGCCATACATCCTTCCTAAAATTGCCATTGTGGATCCCGAGCTCATGCTCAGCATGCCCAAGGCCCTTACAGCCATCTGCGGCTTCGATGTCTTCTCGCATGCCGTTGAAGCATACACTTCGAACGCATCGAATCCGATGAGCGACATCTTCGCGGAAAAGGCGATCACCCTCTGCAGCCAGTATCTGCCGATCTGCTATAAGGATGGAAAGAATCTTGAGGCAAGGGAGATGATGGCGCTTGCGGACACGTATGCGGGAATCGCAATCTGCCATGCCGTGGTGTCTCTCGGACACGTTGTCGCCCATGTGATAGGCGGGCATTATCCGGACATCTCGCACGGAGACGCCCTCTTCACCATCTACAGGGAGGTCCTTGTCTTCAACTCGAAATCGAAGCCGATGGCGGACAAGCACGGTTTTATTTCCAGAAGCATGGATAAGTCCGCGGATGACATTGGAGCCGCCTTTGATAAATTCTTTGCGGAGTTCGCATTTGAGAAGAAGCTTGTCTCAAAGCGTCCTGACATCCAGAGGATTGGCGATATTTCCAGGGAGACATTCACTTATATGAAGGGGATTGCGGATCTTAATCCTGTCTCGGCCAACGAGGATGATGTGAAGCTTATCCTGAAGAATTCGCTGAAGGATTGATTATTATGGTTTATGATGATTTATTTATGCGGCATTCTGCCGCATAAATAAATCATTCTTGAAGGAGTATGCACATGAAGAAAACTAAGACGACGTATTCGGTTCCGGCGGTTGACAGGATGTTAGACATCATCGAGTTTCTTTCGTCAAGCAGGACCCCTTCCGGAATAACCGAGCTTTCAAAAGAGCTGAAGATAAACACAAACTCCATTTTCAGGATCATGAAAAGGCTAGTGGAGAGGGGCTATGTCGAAGTCGACTCCGGCTCGGGAAAATACCAGCTCAGCACAAAGTTCTTCACCATAGGCATGAGCCTTTACACGAGATTCGAACTCAGGCAGAGCGCCAGGAAGCATCTCGAATGGCTCAGCACTGAGACCGGAGAGACGGCGCAGATCCAAATTCCCGACGGGGACCGGATGCTGGTCATGGATACGGTTGTTCCCCACGTAAGTTTCTTTCTCCAGGTCATACCCGGTTCCCGCGTCTATTACCACAGCAATGCATTCGGGAAGTCGGTGCTGGCGTTCATGGATGAGAATGATGTGAGGGCAATTCTGCCAAAGAACCTCCCTTCCCTCACCAAGAACACGATAACCGATATCAATGTCCTTATATCCCAGCTGGCAAACGTAAGGAAAACCGGCATAGCATTTGATGTCGAAGAATATAACTATGGTGTCTTCTGCATTGGCGCCCCTGTATTTGACATTGAGGGGAAGTCTGTCGCCGGACTCGGCATGACCGGGCTGACCAGCAGATATCACAGTTCTGACAGCAAGAAGATGATAAGGGCGGTTCTTGAGACTGCCCGGAGGGTTTCGGCGGAAACCGGATACGAGGGTGATTATTTCACGAAATTGCTTTTAAAATAAAGTTGCTTGGGATACCATCCCGAGTGGAAAGCTGCGGGGTGATACCCAGCGTTACTGAATAATAAAAAGGAACTACTTGCATGAATCTTAAGATTCTCAGTGAAATTGGCGAATGGGCTGCGCTTGGTTTCTATGAGGCCCTTGAACAGAATCTCCCGTGGCCGGTGAACTATGGCAGGGCCATGAGGTATATGTATGAAAATATGGATGTCCGCGTTCCAGAGGACAGATATCTCATCCCATGCGAACCATTTTTCATGTCGAAAACCATGGAGTCGCACAAACTCTGGACCGCCGCTGGATTCATCCTTGATTTCAACCACCATTCCGGATTCAAAGTGAATCCTGTTATCGCCGATGACAGGAAGAAACTCTTTCCACAGCATGCCGGATTCATAGACGACCTTTGCGCCGATCTCCAGAAAAGGCTTGTCCACTTCGGCGGCTATACGCATTCGAACCCGGACATCCGCCGCGTCGTCAGCGAAGGATTCCTCTCCATGGAAAAGGAACTCGACAAGGAACTTGCAGCCGTCAGGGCGCAGGGGGAAAAGGCAGTCCCTGCCGAATTGAATCTTCTTCTTTCACTTAGGGAATACACGACAGGAATCAAGGCATATTATTCAAAAATCCATTCGTCCCTGATGAAATCAGTCGAGGCGGCAAAAGGTGAAAGGAAGAGGAAGCTTCAAATCATATGCGACTCGTTTTCCGACTGTTTCATGACTAAGTCCGAGACCTTTATCGGGGGATTCCTCGCGGTGAATTTCACATGGATGCTTGACGGCTGCGACAGCATCGGCCGATTCGACCAGGCGCTCGGCCACTTGTTTGAAAAAGATCTCAAAAGCGGAAAGCTCGACCTCCAGTTCGCAAGGGATCTCCTAGATGAACTCTGGCAGAACTTTGAACGCATGAATGCCTGGAATCTCCAAATCGGAGGCTATACTCCCGAGGGAAAGGACGGATGCAATGAACTTACCAGGGAATGCATTCTCGCTTCAGCCCGCAATAAGCTCCGCAGACCAAATGTTGCATTCAGAATTACAGAAAAGACCCCCGAAAGTTTTGTTGTCGAAGCGCTGAAAGCACTTTCCAGGGGCAGCGGAAGACCCGCCCTATACAACGACGACCTGTACGTAAAGACGCTCAAGGAGATGGATCTCGGGCTCAATGACGAGGATTCACGCGAGATCGGGTTCGGAGGATGCACCGAGACCATGATAGCGGGACTTTCAAATGTCGGCAGTCTCGAAGGCACGATAAATCTTGCGAAAGCCCTGGAGCTTTCGATGTTCGATGGTTTTGATCCCGTCGCAAAAGTCCAGGCTGGACCGCACACCGGACGCTTTGAGGATTTTAAGGATTTCGATGGATTTCTTGCCGCACTGAAACGCCAGATCCAATATCAGACTGATTCGTTTGTCTCTTCAAGCCAGGCGGAGCTGCGTAAGAGGTTCACCGCAGGAGACCCGAAACTTTACAGGACATTTTTCACAAGGGACTGTGTCAGGAACAGGAAATCCTTTGAGGCTGGAGGCGCAAGATACAACTGGGCGGTTCTGACATATCAGGGAATAGCCAATACAATAGACAGCGCAGCTGCAATAAGGAAAACAGTATTCGACGACAAGAGCATCAGCGCAGGCGAACTTGTCCAGGCTTTGAAATCAGATTTCAAGGGACATGAGAAGACCAGGCAGAAGCTGCTTGCATCCCCGAAATTCGGGAATGACAACGATTATGTGGATGAAATAGGAGCTGATTTGATTGAATATTCGTGGAAGGAGCTTTACAGCCATGAAACGCCTAGGGGCGGCCGATATATGGCCTCATGCATTCTCTTCACGACCTACCTTGGCGCAGGACGCAGCGTAGCTGCAACTCCAGATGGGCGCAGGGCTTTTGAGGCGCTTGTGGATTCCATAGGCGCTGTTCCAGGCTGTGATGAGAACGGACCGACCTCCCTTCTCAAATCCATTGCGAAGCTCCCGCTCTGGCTTGCCGCCGGAACGCCTGTCCTCAACCTCAGGTTCCAGAAATCGCTTTTCAACAATGAGGAATCCATTGCGAAACTCGCAAGGCTGATCCGCGCATTCTTCAAGCAGGGAGGCATGCAGGTGCAGATATCCGTGCTTGACTCGAAGGAACTGCGAAATGCGCAGAAGGAGCCGGAAAAATACAAGGATCTCATCGTGAGGATTGGCGGCTACAGCGAATATTTCAACGGCCTCGAAAAGGAACTCCAGGAAACGGTTATTAAAAGGACTGAGCATGGCCTTTGAGCTACATGAGCCGGAAATAGATGTTGCCCGGAAGAGGATGCTGGACGGTGACAATTCCGCCTGTTTCATAGAACGCGAGCGGTTGATCAAAAAACACCTGGATGAGGCGTTACTGCTCCCGGAAGAAAAACGCTACACTTATTTCCTCCGGAAACTTGCGGATGGGCTGTCTGTTCCAATAGAGGATGAGGATGTCCTGCTTGGCCGGATGGGCGAGGGGCGCATGGGTGAAGGAGAGCTCCGGGAACCTTGTCCGGGCGGACTAAACAGCGTCGGCCATGTCACGCTTGACTGGGCGGAACTCCTCTCAAAAGGCTTGGATGGGATTGCCGCTGAAGCGATGAAAAATGCAAAGCTGTCGGGCAAGGAAGAGGCGCTTGGTTTTGCGGAGAACGCAGTGGAATGCGCTGTTGCAATTGCGACATTCGCTTCGCGCTATGCCACAGCTGCCGAGACAAAGGCGCTGCATTCGAAAACACCGTTTCTTGCGAATCGTTTTTCCACTGCCGCCGCCGCGCTCCGGGAAGTCCCGGCCAGACCTGCGCGCTCTTTTCACGAAGCACTGCAGTCCATCTGGTTCGTCCATCTGGTTTCCAGCTGCCTGATTGGTGCCAGGGATTTCGCTTTCGGACGAATGGACCAGTATCTTTTTCCTTATTATAAGAATGATATCGAGTCCGGTGTATTGGATCGGAAAGGAACCATTGCCTTGCTGGTCGCTCTGTTCATCAAAAGCAATGAGATCACCGGGACGGCTACCTGGAACCACCAGCCAAAGCCGATTCCGTCCAATGCCTCCAAGCAATATTTGATCGTTGGCGGAAGCCGTATGGATGGCTCTGGCGCTGAGAACGAGCTGAGCTGCCTGATCCTGGACGCGGCGGAACTGGTGAAGATGCCGGAACCGGTTGTCACTGTCAGGCTGGCTGCCGGCACTGCCGCCGCTTTCAAGGCTAGGGTGGCGCAGTCGGTGGT
>JBAQUG010000126.1:0-8343 GCA_049297395.1 Victivallales bacterium
AAGTACATGAGCGACGCGGCTGAAGTCATAAGAGTCATGAAAAAGCTGAGAAGTTCTGCGGAGCTTCAACTTCTCGTTGATAGTTTTTCAGGAAAATAATGAAATTATTTATCTGAAAAACTATATGTTCTGGACAAAGGCCATTAGACATAGGAATGAGAGGATGAATAATAAAGACAGGCGTGTTTTTGGTCTTTCCCTGGATATGGAATCAAGGTAATATGCTCCGCATACGGCAAGGATTGCAATGACTGGGCTGAGTATTCTCATTGAATGGAAGAGTCCGCCCGGTATCCTTATAGAGTAAATCCAGAGGGAGAGCATGAGGGCGGAAATGAGCAGCAGGAACCCAAGGCGCTTGAAGGATGTTAAGATGGAGAAGATTCCTAGGAAGAAAGGAAGGCCGAGTGCGAATGATAGGCCAACAATAAGAGGTTTTACCACTCCCATTGTCATATAGCTTTTCAGGCCAATAGCTTCCTTGTATCCATCGATAATTCCTGCATGTACAGGATTTATTGTAAACAGACCGCCAACAGGATTGCTGTAAAAGGGGTTCCCTGTGAATATGAAGGTCCGCATATACCAGGGAGCTGTCAGGACGGCGCAAAACACTAGATAGTAAAATAGAATTCGTAAAGGAATCCTTCTCCATGCTATCACGATTGTTCCGCATAGGATGAATATCCCCCGTATTCCCTCGAGAGAGCTCCAAGGGAAGCAGCGAAAGCGGCCAAAATAGCGTCTCCACTGGTGCAGGGGTTTCCTCTGGCCAGGAAATAAACGAGGGCCAGCATGGACAGTGCGGTCATTCCAGTTTCCTGGGAGATCATGACAGAATAGAATAAGAGCGTGGATGAACCCATTAAGAGTATGCTGAATACCCCTGTTCGTTTTGAGTCAGACAGTGCTGTTGACAGGCGATATCCAAAAGCAAAAATAAGAATGTACTGAATTGCGACAGGAATGCATACCAGGACGTTTTCAGCACTTCCGAACAATGCATGGATTCTCGTCCCAAAGGGCTGGCGTTCTTTCGACCGCTCCTTGTTCGTCATCCCGACTCCCTGCGGGGTCGGGACTCCTCTTTCGCACCATGATAATCAATCCGAAATCTCCGCCAGCAAATACCCGATTTATTTTTTAGCGGGCCCTTAGTTCAATTCGCCTCGCCAGGCAGCAGCAGAAAAGGGAAAGATTGATTAAAATAAGCAGGGTTCCGACCGAAACGAGGCTTGTCTTGAAGCCGCAGATGCCAGTCCAGAATATTGCGTGGAACAGGATTACTGTTGAAACTATATAGGCGGCGCCGAAATCGTTGTTGCGGTTGATTATCCTGTTAAGAAGGAAGCCGGGAAGGAAAAATCCAATTAAAATACCTGCAAAAAGGAGGAGGCTGGCAATCACTGTTTTTATTTTCCCTGCTGGTTGTTGTAAATGAGAATTGAGATTCCCCGTGTTATTATATATCAATTGCATTAAGCATGTTTGCCATCAGGCAGATCTTCCTGTATTTTTGGCGGATGATGGTTTTGGTTTGAATGACATGCCTGATTGTTCGTTTAGGAGAACGGGGCAGGTCTAAAAATGGACGTTCGGACAATTAAAATAACAAAGATATTCCAGAGTCGCTTTTTTCTGTATTCCTTAGCAGGCTTCTTGCTGCTTGCCTCATGCCTGCTGCATTTCTGGAATCTGGAAAATATGCCAAATGGAATTTTCGTGGATGAGAGTTCTGTCGCATACAACGCATACTGTATTGAGAGGACCGGAGCGGATGAACATGGCATCGGATATCCTGTGTTCTTCCTCTGTTTTGGTAATTACCAGGATCCTGTGATGGTGTATACCGTTGCGGCCTTCATAAATGTATTCGGTTTCGAAAAATGGGTCGTCAGATTCCCCAGCGGACTATACCATGTTCTTGCTGCTGTATCTTTCTTTTTCCTGGCAGTTAAATTCATGAGGAACAAGCTGATATGCATTGCGGGGGCTTTTGTTTTTTCCGTTATTCCATGGCTGTTCCCGCTCAGCAGAACCGGCATTGGGGGTTATCTGCCGATGGTGTTAGGGATAATTGCAGGATGCTATTTCCTGTTTGAAGCCTTTGGGAAGAGATCCTTTCCTGCGGCTGTATTGGCTGGTATCTCATGGGCTTTCACCATGTATGCACACCAGATAGGAAGACCTATGGCGGCTGTAATTCTCATATGCTTTGTCCTTTCCATGAACTACCTGCTTCTTAGGAGATGGAGAGTATTTGCCGTATTTGTCTCTACTTATGTCCTCCTGATGATCCCGATGATCCTCTATGTGGTCAGCAATCCGCGGAGCATGACCGACAGATTCAATGCGATTTCACTGTTTAAGGACAGCACGGTCACAAATGCTGTTTCAGGTTTATTTCAGAGATACTTCGAATATTTCGGATTCAACTTCCTGTTCTTTACAGGAGATGAAATATTGAGGCATAACATCGGGACTGGCGAACTCTTCATTTTCATGTTTCCACTTCTCCTTGCAGGTGGATATGTCCTGATCAGATATTTCAAAAGAAACCCCATATACCGATTTATCCTCCTATGTGTCCTCACATATCCGCTTGCGGCCTCCCTGACGGCCAACCATTACCATTGTACCCGCTGCATGAATGGCGTCCCGTTCCTATGTATTGCCGCGTTAATCGGCATGAAATACATCTATGCCAGAAGGAAGAGATTCGGGATATTGCTGGCGGTGATCTTAGCCATTGCAGCATATGAAATCCCATCCTACATGACCAGGTATTTTGGCGCATACCAGGTCGATTCAAGGTCGTCCTTCAACGCGACCCAGGTCGAGGCGGTTGGGAGAGCGTTGAAATTCCTGGGTGGCAATGAGACGCTCTACATTTCAAGATTCATATTCTTTCCTGAGGAGATCCAGCCTCAGTTCAAACCTGAATTCTATACCAACATTCTTTTCCTCGCTAAAATTGACCCACTGTTGTACCAGCGCGGGGGGCTGCCTCCGGAGAAGGTGCGGCTTTATGAGGGGAATTTCGACAGGCCTGGAGTTCTCCTGACCCTTGACAGCTTGTATTTGATGGATGAAAACGGCAATGTCAGGATAACTAAGGATTTTGAAAAGCGTCCAGGCAACTTGAATCTTATTGAAAAAATACCCGTGCCGTCCGGTATAAATATCGAGATTTATCGTGTCTATTGACAAGTGAAAAATATTTGCCATGAACTATCTCTTTCATTCAGGGGAAACGGGGCAGAAAGATGCATAAAAGAAATATATGGTTTATTCCTGCGGTACTGATTTTATTTATTCTGTCGACCATCCTGCATTTCTGGAAATTCCCTGAAATCCCCAATGGTTTCTATTATGACGAGGTTGCCGTGGGATATAATGCCTACTGCATATCCATGTCAGGCGCGGACGAATATGGCATCAAATACCCGCTCTTTTTCAAGAGTTTCGGGAATTACCACGAACCTGTCATGATTTATGTGCTTGCGCCGATGATCAAGGTGTTTGGGCTTGAAAAATGGGTTGAGCGATTGCCCAGTGGAATCTTTCTTATTCTTGCGTCGACAGCTTTCTTTTTTCTGGCGACAAAATATGTTCGGAACAGGTGGATATGTCTTGGAGGTGCATTTGTCTTTTCGATCCTGCCATGGGTGTTTCCGATAGGCAGGGTTGGAATTGGCGGATATACCGCCATGTTGCTGGGAATGATAGCCGGATGCTATTTCCTTCTTGATGCGATAGGACGGAAATCATTCACTTCCGCGGTATTGTCCGGGGGCTTTTGCGCATTTGCCATGTACGCCCACAATATTGGAAGGCCTATGACTGCCGTAATGCTCATCTGTTTTGTAATTGCATTCAATGTCGTTTTAATAAAACGATGGAAGTTGTTTGCTCTTTTTGTCGGCAGCTATGTAGCCTTCCTCATGCCGATGATTATAACCGTCTTCAATAATCCTGAATGTATGACCGCGCGTTTTTCCGTAATGAGTGTCTGGAGCGATGGCGCCCCTCTTTTCGAGGTTATAAAGAGAATCCTGGAAAGATATTGGGAATATTTCAGTCCGGCGTTCCTGTTCATACAAGGGGATTATGAACTCAGGCACAATGCAGGCAGCTCTGGGGAATTATATGTTTTCATGGCGCCATTCATAATTGCGGGGCTTTATTTCATAATCAGGCATTTCAAGAGGAATCCTTATTGCCGTTTCATGCTGTTCTCGATCCTTTCATACCAGTTGGCTGCTGTTCTTACAATGGAGAAGATGCATAGCACAAGATGCATGAACGGCGCTCCATTCTGGTGCATGCTTTCACTTGTCGGATTTTATTATTTATGGAGGTGTAAACCTAAATTACAAGTTGTCATGATTGCCATACTGTTTTTTTCAGTTATTGAAATCTCCTTCTATTTCATGAATTATTTTGGCAAGTATGCGGTGGATTCAAGGACTTCATTCCATGCAGCATTTGTAGAAACAGTGGAGTTCTCCTTCAAGAACCTATCCGACAAGGAAACGCTTTATGTTTCAGATTCGGTGTTTTACCATCCAGTGGATAGAGCGTTTAAGCCATACTGGTATGTGTATTTCCTTTTTTACGGCAAGGTTGCGCCTGAAACCTATCAGGGAAAAGGGATTCCTGGATATATATGCGCTTATGATGGAAAAATATCTAATCCCGGGATATTCATAAGGATGAATTCGAGGATAAGCTCGGATAGCGCTGGTAATCCAATTGCAATTGTCAACAGCGAACCTGTCCCGGCAAACTCGAAGCTGATTCATAAAATCCCGCTTTCCGCAGGCTCTGGCAGGTTTTTTGAAATTTATCGTGTCTATTAATGAGTGTGGATGAATGTAGGCTGTTTTTCCAAACATCCGGGAAACAAATCATCCAGGATGATGCTGAAATAAATTGGGAAAAACATATATATGGCAGCAATATTTAAAAGAATTTGTCTTGTGATCCCCTGCTACAACGAGGAGAGCAGGTTGGATTTGGCTGTGTATCAGAAATTCTCCGGCAGTATACATTTCCTTTTTGTGGATGACGGTTCTTCCGATGGGACCCGCAATCTGCTTGAAAAGGAAGCTTCTGGATTCGCTTCTGTCTTGAATCTCGATAGGAACTCAGGCAAGGCCGAGGCGGTGCGGACGGGGATGATGCATCTTAAGACAATGCCCGGCTTCAGTGAGATTGAATTCGCAGGATTCTGGGATGCGGATCTCGCAACACCGCTGGAGGAGGTCCGGAACATGCTGAGCTTCAGGGATGCCGTCTGCCCGGATGCGGACGCGGTCTTCGGAAGCAGGATATACCGACTGGGAGGTGTCATCCGGCGCGGAAGGACAAGGCACCTGCTCAGCCGCGTATTCTGCTTCCTGTTCAGGACGCTATATGGAATTGAGACGTATGATTCGCAGTGCGGCGCTAAGATCTTCAGGAAGGAAGTGCTCGAAAAGGCTTTTGCCGAACCCTTTGTCTCAAGGTGGATCTTCGACGTGGAGATCATCCTGAGGCTGAAAGACCGTGCCTTGGTGGAGTATCCCGTCCGCCGCTGGGCCGATGTCAAGGGATCGAAGGTCATGAAGTTCGGAAGCGCAGTCGTCATTCTCAGGGACATGTTCAAGCTCTGGAAGAAATATGTCTAAATTCAAAATTCCAACAATTGCGGATTTCGCATTTATATTGCTCGTTTCATTCATCGTCCTGGCAGGGCTCATATTCTCCGGGAACTGGCCTCAGTCGCATGACGGCCTGAGATATCTCTGCCATCTGGACCAGTTCAAGGACGCCTTTGACAGTGGAATACTTTATCCGAGGTGGATGCCGAACTACTATGGCGGATACGGCTATCCGGTATTCCTGTTCTATCAGCCTGCATATTTCTTTTTGTCACTGCTGTTCACATATATCACCCCTGACATCCTGACCGCAAGCTATGCGTCGAATGTGGCGATGTTCTTTATTGGCGGTGCAGGAATCTACATGCTTGTCAGGAAGATCACGGCAGACCGCCTGAGCGCGCTTTTCAGCTCCATCATGTTCCTTCTGACGCCATATGTCTATGTGAATCTGTTCGTGAGGGGTGACCTCAGCGAGCTTCTTGCCATGTTTGTAGCACCTTGGCCGCTCTATTTCCTTATCAGGCTCAAGGAGAGGATGGTTGAAAAGACAGCCTTCATCCCGTTTGTCCTTGTTCTTGCACTTGTGCTTGCGGCGATGGTATACAGTCATCCATTCACCTCCATGTTCTTTTATCCGCTCTTCTGCGTGATGGCTGTTTCACTGTGCCTTGAAATGCAGCGGAGAGAGAGAATTAACTTCCTGTCTGCGACCGCCGCAGCCCTGGTCTGTGCGGTAGTATTCAGCTCCCCGTACTGGCTCACTGCTTTCCTGATGAAGAAGTATGTGAACTACAATGCCGCAGTTGGAGGATATTATTCCGCCGAAGAACACGTTGTATATTTCAGGCAGCTGTTTTCCAGGTTTTGGGGATTCGGCGGATCAGACCCCGGACTTGCGGACGGCATGTCGTTCCAGCTCGGTCTGCCTCATTTCGTCCTTGCCCTGCTGGGATTTTGGCTGAACAGGAGCAGCAGGCTGTATCAGACGGTTTTCATCCTTTATATTTCCTGCATGCTTATGATGTCACCGCTCTCATCATTCCTATGGAAATACATTTCACTTCTGAATTTTGTGCAGTTTCCCTGGAGGCTGCTCAGCGTGATAGCGCTGCTCCAGGCTGTCTGTATTTCGGGAATATGGAAGCTGCGCGGGGGGCTGAAGACAAATATGAGATTCTATTCTTCCCTTGTTCTCTTCCTCATTTTTACTCTTGCTTGGAACTCGGATGAATTCCAGTTCGTCAAGTGTGAATTTGATCTCAGGAGGGGGATCGTATACAACAGGGCCCTCCGTCTCGAAAAGCTTGAAGTCTATGAGTCCTTCAACGAGTTTCTGCCAAAAACCGCCGCGTCATTTCTGCCCGCAAAGGCAAGGGGCAATGGGCCGATGATCGGAGTCAGCAGCGTGAACTGCAAAATTGAGGAGTATCCGGAAAGCAATCCGCACCATATGCGACTAAGGATTTCAAGCGGGGAGCCACAGCTCATCATCATCAACCAGCTGTATTTTCCAGGATGGAAAATTGTTTTGGGGGGCAATGTGGCTGATGAAGCCAGCCTCTTGAAGAATATTACAAAGGACGGCAGGATTCAGATTGAAATACCTGCTGGTGAAAACCAGTATCTGGAAGCTTGCTATGAAGGCCCGCCGGGCTGGTATGCAAGGAATATGCTGATAGGATTTGTCTTCCTGGCAATGCTTTCCGCAATCATGCTGGAGCAGAGGAAGCATTCGAAGAAAGCTGTAATTTAAATATGGAACTTTTTGACACTCATTTCCATTATTACCGGGAAGACGGGGATGTACTGGCCTATGCCGGAAAGGCGCGCAGGGCAGGGGTTAGGTATCTCCTTGCAACAGCCGCCAATCTCGTGGAAAGCAGGCTCGCTAGGGATTTTGCAGGCCAGACCGCCGACTGCTGGTTTTCAGCGGGAGTACATCCGCACGAAGCCTCATCGTTCGCCGGCGATATTTCCATGTTCAATGAGTTCCTGAAGGAGCCTGGGCTGGCCGCTCTTGGAGAGGTGGGCCTGGATTATTTCTATGAGAATTCAGAACGTGCTTTACAGAAAAAAGTCTTTTCCGCCTTTGCAGGGATGGCGCTCGAAAATGAATTGCCGCTTGTTGTCCACTGCCGCGATAAGAATGACAGCCAGGAGGCATATTCGGATTCATTCCCAATTCTTTCTGATTTTTCACGCCAAGGAGGCAGATTTGTCCTCCATTGTTTTACAGGAACTGATGACTGGTGCCGGAAATTCCTCGGGCTTGGTGCTTTCATAAGCGTTGGAGGAATCGTGACTTTCCCAAAGGCGGCAAACGTGAGGCGGCTTCTTGAAATTGTTCCGGATGACAGGCTTCTTCTTGAAACTGATTCCCCTTATCTTGCGCCGGTTCCCCACCGCGGCAGACGGAACCATCCGGAATATCTGGCCGTCGTAGCGAAATTCGTAGCCGAACAGAAGGGGATCTCCGAGGATGAGCTGGCAGTGCTGACGACATCGAACGCCTTCAGGTTTCTTAAAGTAGCACAAGCCTCTGGCTTGTGAGTTTTCTAAATTAAATAAAACGGGCTTGAGACTATTGCAAAAGTATAAGAATTCTAGGCGAGAGTAAAAACTTTTATCTTTCATCTGATTGCAGCTGCAATCGGATGAAGGAGCAAACAGGTTTGGAAAGGGGTGGGGTGCGGGG
>JBAQUG010000127.1:0-3375 GCA_049297395.1 Victivallales bacterium
GAGCTACGGCGCGGCAAGATGGATGATTGGGTTTGAGTTCGAAAGAATACAAGAACCATACGAATGGATTATGGAAAAGGTGTTTTGTATTTTCTTCACAGGATTGTCCCGTATTTATTCCTTGATACGCATCCATCCAGCAATCCATTCGTCCAATCATCCATGGGACGGCATTGTCCTTGATTTAAAATAATGTTGGCATGGCATATGCTACATGGCCTCCCGGAATATCAAAGTATCAAAACATGAAAGGCGGAGAGATGAAAGGTATATACACATGTCCTTACTGCCTGAGGTCCTACTCTGTTGAGAGGGAAGGGGATTATATGTGCGACTGCGGAAGACACTTTTTCTATCCACCCATGCAGTCCTCCAAATCCTCAAAGTATACGTGTACAGCGCCGGTTTACATAGATTCGACAAGCAAAAGCGTTAGGAAGAAGTCTAATTTGAACATGGGCAGGAAAGGCTGCTCTAGGTCGCGGACAGGCGAAGACTGCCCCCTCGCAAGAGCTTCGCTGGTCTGTGGAGTAACTGGATTGATTTTCTTTGGAATCCTAAGCATTCCGGCGCTGATACTGGGATTCGCGGCTGCAATACTCATTGCAGACCCTTTTTATAACTACAGAGGCAACTGGATGGCGGTATCAGGCATTTTAATGGGCCTGGTTGGTACGATCACCTGGGGCGGCTGGCTTGTTTCGCTGCTATGATCGCAGTATCTGCCGCTTCAGACCACGCCATCCGTTGCAATGTGGTACTGGATGTTCACTGGGCCCGGCCGGTGGATGTCTATGTTGACAGGCCCTCTTCCAGCTGGCCGACTGTCTCTGCAAAATGCTTCATGCAGGATTCAACCGGCTCCGGCCTGCCAAGGTCTACTCCTGCATCCCTGAGGATGTCGAGGACGTCCTTCGAGTCTCCCGCGCAGAGGAATCCCATATAGGCATCAAGCTTTGATTTGTCGCCGCTGAGGATGTTTTCGGAAAACTTTATTGCGGCTGAAAATCCTGTCGCATACTTATACACATAATAATTATAGTAGAAATGCGGGATTCGCGCCCATTCCATCCGTATCCTGTCGTCAGGCACGATTGCCGAACCATGGTAATCCGAATTTATCTTGAAATATGAAGTGCAGAGTTCGTCCGCGGAAAGAGGCGTCCCTTTCTCCCTTTTCTCATGGATCATCCTTTCGAATTCAGCGAACATCGTCTGCCGGTACACGGTGCACCTTATCTCCTCGGCAAGACGGTTCACAAGGTAAAGACGCAGCTTCTCGTCGGTGAACTTCTTCATGAGATGGGAATGAAGGAGGAGTTCATTCGTCGTCGAAGCCGCTTCAGCCGCGAATATGGAGTAGTTCGCATAATGGAAATCCTGATGCTTGTGTGAGAGGTATGAGTGCATCGAATGTCCAAGTTCGTGCGCAAGCGTGAAGACATCGCTCATTGTCCCGCTGTAGTTCATCAGGACATATGGGACCGAATCGTAGCATCCGCTCGAATACGCACCGCATCTCTTGCCCCTGCATTCGAGCACGTCGATCCAGCGTTCATTTAGCGCCTTGTCGATCATGGAACAGTATTCCTCGCCCATCGGGGCCAGGGATTCCCTGACATATCTGCAGGCCTCGTCCCAGCTGACCTCTATCTCGCAGTCAGGAACTATCGGACAGTATATGTCGAACATGTCAAGCTTCTTGAGTTTCAGATGTTTCTTGCGCAATTCGAAATATTCGTGCAGGAACGGAAGGTTTTTCCTGACAGTGCCGATCAGGTTCGTGTAGACCGTATCGGGAATGTTGTCGTCATGGAGGGATGCGCGGAGCGTGGAAGGGAAGTTCCTGGTCTTTGCCTCGAAGGTGTGGGTTTTGATCGCGCCGTCGAGAATCGCCGCGAAAGTGTTCCTGTATTTCGTGACAGTGTCGTACATCGCGCCGAATGCCGCTTTGCGGACTTCGCGATCTGGGCTTTCCACGAATTTTATGTAATTGCCGTGCGTCAGTTCTGCTTCGCCGCCTTTGCCGTCTATAACCTTCGGGAATTTCATGTCGGCGTTGTTCAGCATCGTGAACGTCTTGTATGGTGTCGACAGTGCGTCTGAAACCATGCCGAGGATCTTTTCCTCGGGTTCGGAAAGAGTGTGTGGCCTGTCCTTGAGAAGGTCTTCAAGCGTCCTCCTGTAGAATGCAAGGACGGGTGATTCGACGTACGATTTAAGTTTTTTTTCTGGAAGGGCGAGGACTTCAGGATCGAACCAGGCGGTCTCACCCTCGATTTCTGCGAATCTCGCAGTTACCTGGTCCAGACGCGAGGAATTTTTGGAGTCCGCAGTATTCTCGTCGGCCTTGAGATGGGCGTAGGTATAGACCTTTTCGAGGCGCCTCTCCAATGCGTCGCTCTTTTTCAGGGCATCCCGCAGCGTCTCCGCTGAAGTACCAAGCTTCCCTTTGAACGCCATGAAATCAGCAAGCAGAGGATCCAGCGACTTGAAATCCTTCTCCCAGAGCGGAAGCTCCGTGTACATCTTGTCCAGATCCCATGTCATTTCAACAGGTATCTTCGAACGTTCGGGCAGCGCGTTGCTTTTCTTCTTCATGGCTCTCCTAACTATTGCGGATCGTCGGCGGCCTGCCGGCAATCGCCTTTTATGTAGTTCTTGATTACAGGCGGGACGCCTGTACCAGATTGTTTTCCTATTGTCAGCCTTTCGGTGCGGAATTCCATGTGTTTGTCTTCTTCGTTGCTTCACCCCCTTGCGTATGTACCATGCGCGCGAGGCTCGCGCCTCAAATCCAAGCACCTGTATTTTCCGCCAAATGTCATATTTATTTCTTTACGACTCCTTGCTGTTGAAATATTCCTGTGTTTTTATAATTCAGAGCGTAAAACCCCATCTCCTTTCAGCTATGAAAAAAGGATAGCTCAATGAAAACAGCCGGAGTAAATTTACAACGTTGAAGCAGATTTGCGAACTCATACCCGTAAGCTTGCAAGGGAGCATGGAGAAGCAACTATTTTCACCACTTGCTTTTATCCATATGTTTTGATATAATAGCCATTTACTAAACATTAACAGTTTCCTTAAAGGGGTAATTTCATGAAGCAGATTGTCTTGGCAGTCATAGTTGGAGTTTTTATTGCCACCATATGTCTCATCAATGCAAATGCCTGGGCCGACAATGCCACCAAAACGGATACAGCCAAGACAGATGGCAGACAGGCCACAGCCACTGCTCCTGCCGAAGCTGATTTCATGAAGGTCATTGAAAAGTGCGCAAAATGCCACAAGAAGCCTTGTGCTTCCATTGATTCTCTCAAACAGGCCAAATGGATTGTTCCCGGCAAGCCTGAAAACAGCCCTGTTTACAAG
>JBAQUG010000128.1:0-3635 GCA_049297395.1 Victivallales bacterium
ACGCCAGCCCTTCGGGGCGTAATTCCATGTATTTGTCTTCTTCGTTGCTTCACCCCTTACGTATGTCCCATACGCGCGGGGCTTGCGCCTCGAATCCAAACACCTGTATTTTCCGCCAAATGTCAAAGTTATTTCTGCACGACTCCTAAGTTGTTTTATTACCAAGCGCAGTGCGTAGACGGTTGTAGTAACACTCATCCGCGAGTCCACCCCCGCCCCACGTGTCGCCCACATAGGACAGATTGCCAATTTCCACGGAGGCGCCGCACCGGCGGGCCGAGGCAAACCAGCCATCCAGATTCTCGAGGGAGATGTGAATGTCGTAGGACACCGGGCAGCCGGGCGCGGTATGCCGGAGCATGATGCACCGCTGCTCGTGCTCAAGGTAGTTGTTCGAGAAGACATCGTATGTCCGGTTGACATCGATCCATGGCGCCAGCCAGAAGTGCCCGGCGCAGCCGAGATGCATCGCATCGGGCTTGTGGAGTTTCATCTCTTGGCTGAGCAGTTTTGTCATCCGGCACAGAAAGTTCTCTTCACCGCGCCACGCCGGGTCGGCCAAAGGCATTTCCGGGTGGATTTTATCAGCCTGGAAGTCGGTCTTCAACCCATCGAGATCATAACAACCCGGTTCCGCAGAAAAGAGCTGGCGCATCAATGGCGCAAGATACTCTTTCTGCGTATGCGGCGAGGAATAGTCCGTGAATCGCCGGCCATGCCGGTTCAGCCATTGCCCGCCACCCACCAGAAACTCCGACGGCACACAGGCGTCGTCAAAAATCTCAGTCCAAGCCAGCCACACCACCACTTTGAAACCCTGCCGGTGGAGGTCATCCACCAATCCGCGCAGGTTAGGGAACCGCTTCGGATGCGTCTCCCATTGGCCACGCGCCACACTCCAGCCTTCATCAATCAGAATCGTACGGATCGGCAACTTCTCCCGCAGGATAAGCGCCGCCGCTTCGCGGATGAACGCCTCGTTGAGCATCGACCCGGGGATGAAATCGGGCTTGAGGGACTGCTCCTGCAGCTCCACGGCAGGCACCGATCTGGACTTTGCGACCTGATCGCCCCAGGTGCAATACAACGGCTCGGTCCACCACGCCGGACGCCGTTTCTTGGCCGGATCCGGTGTCTGCCCGGCATGGATCAGCATGCCCGAAAACGCATCCAGCATGTCGTACACCGTCTTGCCGGAATGCGCAAACAGCCGCAACTTCGGCGAGCGGAAAGTCTCGCCCGCCTTCAACGCCAGGCCATTCGGCGCCGTGCCGTAGTCGAGAAACCAGTGCCTCACAACATTCCGCTCCACGGACAGGTGCATGCCAAACGTACCGTACGGAACCTCGAAGAGGCCGGCAAACAGGTTGACCTCCAACTTGCGGAAAATAAACAGGCTGGGATGCGGTGCAAACATCCAGTCGCCCGAATAGGTGTCCGTCTCAAACGCCTGGCCGAGGTTCAGTTCCGGCCAAGTGTGCGGGGTAAAGTGGCGGTTGCGGAAGTTCACCAGGTCGTAGGCGCTGACTTTTGTCCCAGTCGGAAACAGCGTCAGGCGGTTGAGTTGCCCGTCGCGGCGGGGAATGAACTCGCAATCGAGATCGATAGCTCCGTAACCCGGAGAGACACTGACCTTTAACACCAACTGCTCGACCGCTTCACCGATGAAACGCAGAGTCACACCCGACGGACCCGACGTTTCCACCGCGTCCAGCGTCAATGCCGCAGGCTCGCCGTCCAGCACGGGTGTCAGCAGGGCCAGGCTGTTGCTGACCAGGAGTGGATAGCCATCCCCCTGGACATTCAGCACCCAGCGTTCCCTAGTCTTTTCAAATGCCAAAATCAATTCGCCTGAGTTCAGCTCAATTTGAGATTCCGTCTCCAAGCGCATAAGAAAGTCACCTATGATTTATTAATACTTTTTCATTCCCACTATTTCGAGATGCCCTTATGTCTCCAATCGGAGAACAGCGCCCCAGCCCAGTTCCGGCAGGATAATGGTTGTGCCGTTATTTCCCGTGTGGATGGCCGGCCGCTTGCCGCTTTCGCCAACCACCAGTTCCACTTTCCGCACGGGAAAAGCATCAATCTCCAAACGGACTCCCCGCCGCAAGGACGGCGGCCGCAACAAGGGGCTGGAAACAGCTTTCAAGGTCTCACTGTACCCAATTCCATTTTGCACATGCAGGATCAATTCGCCTTTACGCCGGAAAAGCCCCACATGAATGTTGGGGTTGTCTGTCACGCGGATTACCGGCGGGGCCAGTTTCCGCAGAAGATCGGCGGTGGCGCGGGCCAGGATCCGCGAACGGCTGGCGTGAAAACGTCCACCGACATCGCCTTGCAGACGGATCACTTTGCCGCAGCCGAGATGGTGGATCGCCATGCCATCCGGGGGTGTCGTCTGATGATCCGTTTCGGGTGGTGGCACGGCATGGATTCCCAGAAGTCTCCGGACACGCAATGGATCCGCCGGTTCGCCCCACTCGTCACAAGCGCCGAAACCGGGTCCCGCCACCAGTACGCCACCGCCCGCGACATAGTCTTCCAGCGCCGCGAGATCCGCGTCGCTCAACGCCATCGAAAGCGGCATGATTACCACGGGATACCGCGACAGGGATCCGCTCTTCAGGTGGGCGTCGAAGATGACATCGGTCAGACACTGGGTTTCCGTGAGCAGGTGATCCCATCCCAGGAGCGATCTCCAATAGCCATGCGGGAAATGGGTGTGATCCCGCTGTCGGGAGAGACGGGCAAAATGAAAGGTCTCCGCCTGATCGCTGACATGCAGGGCCACGTACGGCACGCTCTCTCCGCCCACCCAGGGCGCGCGCGGGTTGATGATCGCCGCGAGCGCCTCATAGGTTCTCCGATTACGTGCCGCAGAATCGTCGGTACCGAACGATGGCATACCACCTGCCGTCATACAGTCGAGAGCATGATGCAGATAAACCGTGGGATCGCCCTTCAGAGCGGTATGAAGCAAATGAAACCCCATCCAGTTCTCCACCTCGTCATAGCCGTAGGCGCGGGTCAGACGGGTAATGAACGCACTCGTCCGCCACAGGGAGGAGCCTTCGGTGCCGCCGATGGCATCGGCTCCGGTCGGGCCGAGAGGCGCACCCATGGGCCAGCAGCTTGTGCCGCCGTCAGGCCGGTGCAGATGGTTGATGGCTACCCGCGCATGTGGATGGGCGCGACGAACCTCGCCTGCCAGACGCCCCCAATATTCTGTAAAGGTCCGGTAACGCCACTTGACCCAATGACGGAAGGACGCGTCCTCCCAGTCTTTTTTCGGCGGAAATTCAAATCCCGTTTCGCTTTTGAACTTGCGACTACAGAAATCACAGGCACATCTCACCTGATTAGCAGGCGAAAAGTGGCTGCCATCGAACCAAAACCCGTCGAGCCCCAATTCGCCAATTGCTTCGATAGCAAAAGCAATAAGCGCCTCGCCATAGGGGGTGTTGATGCAGCAGTGTGCGGCCGCCTCTTCGTCGTATTTCGGCCGGTCATCACCTGGAAATGGCCGTGAAGCCCATTCCGGATGAACCCGTACAGCCTCGGCGGAATAACACATGGGATACCAACTCATCACCGGCATTCCTTGGTTCTGGATGGCCCGGATCCAGGCC
>JBAQUG010000129.1:0-7959 GCA_049297395.1 Victivallales bacterium
GTTCTCCCTCTGGGCAAACGACTGCCGCGGCCTCCTCTGGTGGTGCGCATTCGACCAGAAGCATCTCCAGCACCAGCCGTATGCGAAGAACGCAATGGAATGCGAGCTAGGACTTTTCACGAAGGATTATTCGCCCAAGCCTATGGCTGCGGAATTCGCAAAATTCAGCAGGTTCATTGATGCAATGCCGTTTGAAAAACTTCCCGGACGGACAAGCGAGGCGGTCTGCATCATCACTTCCGGCAATGATCAATGGGGTGCCGCATACGGAAGCTTCGTCCTCGCAAAACAGGCCGGCCTCGATATCGAGTTCCAGTATGGCTCCCAGCCGCTGAAGGATTCAAAACTGTATCTGCTCCCTTCGGCAAACGGCATGAATTCCATGCTGAAATCTAAATGGCTCGGACTTCTGGAAAAGGTACAAGACGGAGCGACTCTTTATCTTTCCCTTGACGACGGATATTTCACTGACTTCAACGAGACTTTCGGCGTGGAACTCCTGTCGAGATGCACTGGGACATCCAAGTCCTCGTTCGTCATGCACGGCATCAAGGATAGCCCGACAGTGTCATTCAGTCCGAAGACATGTTTATCGATGAAGGCGAAAAGAGCCGAGATTATTGGCAACAGTGTTTCTGGAAATCCTGTTTTCTTCAAGGCGAAATATGGAAAGGGGACAGTTTATCTCCTGTCATTTCCTGTTGAGCATCTTATGATAACCTCTCCAGGTTCTTTCCAGTCTGAGGAGACCTGCGACGCTTGGAGGATCTACTCCCATGTCGCGGCGACTTTCTGCCGCAGAAGAGCCTTGAAAAGCAATCATCCGTTCCTGAATGTGACGGAACATATCGCAGGGAAATCCAAGCGCATCTATGTCATGGTCAACGCAAGTCCGGAAAAGATAGAGGCCGAACTGGAAATAACCTCCGGATGGAAGCTGGGCAGGAAGTATCCTGCGGGGCTTTCGATCGGGAAACTTGCAGACGGCAAGGCGAAGATCTCGATAGACGCCAATTCAGGCGCAGTGCTGATCCTTGGCAGATGATTCAAACAATGCAGACATTCCTGTCTGAGTTTTCCCTCTGGAAAATAGCACACGGCAATAATCGTAATTTCAAAAATTATTGCAATAGGAGATTTGCCGCCAGATACGGTTTCAAATGATGAATATCGTATTAACATGAACGCAATATATTATCCATCCTGCCAGAACAAGCCATGATAAAAGGATTAGCTCCATGTAAATCGATTCTGGTTTTCTAAAAAGGATCAGGAATGTAAAGGGAATGATATAATAACGCGGTTCCACAAGCAGCATGCCCACAAGGAGCAAAGGCCATAACAGGAACAGCAGATATGCCCCGCGTCCGAGGTATTTCGCTGAAGCCAGTGAAAGGACTGCCCCGATGACGGAACATATTAAAATCACCCTGCCGGGAATATCTCTGGTCAAATAATCCAGCACCTCGTTGCGAAAAAGCCATGGGATGCGGTTGAATCGATGTGAGGGATTGTATAAAAGACAGGAGATGGCCACAAGAAGAACCACTGGAATCATCCATCTTTGATTTGCAAGCGTCCACGCCTGTATTGATTTGCGATTCCAAAGATGCATCGGGAGGAATATTAAAAAGCAGCAAAACAGGGAGAAGAGCAGATTTCCTTCTGAAAGTGTAATCGCATGATCATTGTTCAAAGACACCCTCCCGTACATTAATATATGGATGGCAAAAGCTGCGCATGCAAGCAGATACGGCCATACGGGATAAAATTGCTTTTTGAGACCAGGCAGGTTAAATGAAAAACCATGCTCGTTGACATAATGGTATGACATCAGAATAATTATGAAGCAAATGTTTGTCTGTCTTACAAAGACGGCTGCAATGGCAAATAACGCGGAGAGGAGGTATTTCCTTTTCAGACATGTGAAAAAGGAGACAAGGACCATGAGCAATGAAAATGAATCTGTATAAATAAGAAAATGAAAAGGGAATAGGACAGGAAGGAAGAAAACCTGCAATGCCCGTATTGCCGCCATGTTTCTGCCAGACATTTCCCTGGCAATGAGAAAGGCGACCAAAGCAATCAGGACTCCTGTCAACATATTAAATATCCTGATAATATCAGGGGAACAGCAACCTATGGCCTTTCCGAAAAGAGCGGCAGCCAAGTGAAATCCAGGTAAGGTTGCATTCCTAGGATATGCATCACCTGTTTCGACATATAATTTGAAATTGTTATCGTAGAACATCCTTACCTGGGGATAATGGTCTTTTTCATCAAGGATGAATTTGTGCTTGTACATGAGGAGGCCGCCGGATATGATGGATAATAAACATACCAGGATCAACACATGCTCTAAAAAATATTTTCGGCTCATGATTGGCGTAAGGATACATTTTACTTGAAAGGAAATGAAAACAAGTGTAAAATTAAATTCAAATGACGAGTTTTCAATCTTTTTAGAACATTAGAAAGAATTGTTTCAATTTAATTGCCCTGGAAATCGCACGCATATGCACAAGAACATCGTTGAGCGCATCGTATTCCTGTCACTTTTAACATTCGCATTCGTATTCTGTCTGACTTGCGGACGTAGAGGTTTTTTCCCCCTGGATCAGTCCATCGTGTTTGATGGAGCATGGAGAATAATCCAGGGGCAGGTTCCATTCAGGGATTTTGTCTGTCCGATAGGTCCGGTTTCATTCCTTTACCAGGCCGAACTGTTTTGTGTTTTCGGAGTGAACTTCAAAAGTTACCTCGTAGGTGCCGCACTTCTGAATTTGCTCGCATGTGCCGCAACCTTTTTAATAGCAAAATCCATATTCCCGGACAAAATTATTTTCCCGTTTGCAGGAGCGCTCCTGAGCGCCATATATTTCTTTGCCCAGAAGGGAACGACATATCCCGATCAGATGGCGATTTTCCTATGCCTTATTGGCTTGTTGGGATTTCTTTATGCCATAAGGGATAAAAGTCCTGGACCACCCATCGACTTATCCTCATGCCTTTTAATGTTCGGCTCCGGATTTATCTGGAGTACGGCCTTTTTGACAAAGCAGAATTTTGCATTGTTTTTCCTGCCTCTCCTGTTCCTGCTTGCTTTAATCCATTTCCATAAAAACAGGATACTGCTGACAAAGAGCCTTCTCTTTCTTTCCGGCGGAGCCGCCGCATGCATGCTCATTTTCGCGTCATGGCTTCTCATCTATTCCACCCCGGAATTATTTTTTAGATTCTTCTTTGAAATTCCATTCTACGAGGGGGTTAGACGCATTGGAGGAGGAAGCGTCTTCAAAAATAAAGTTGACATGCTGAACGCGCTTGCGATCCTATCTGTTGCCGCATTTGCCATTTGCGTATTATTGGCCAAACGCAATAACCAGGGCCAGCCCCGTCTCAAAATCCTGACTGCGTCCGTTATTACAATGTACCTTGCCGCATACACTTTCATGATGCTCAAAACCACCAATAACAATACCGAAAACGGATGGTCCTGCATTGGCATAATCGTTGCCCTAGGCTTTGGAATATTCAGTTTCAATGCGTTTTCTTTCAGCAGGAAGACAATGTCGGTGCTGTATGTTCTTGTTTCAGCCATCTATTTCACAATATTGATCAAGGGAGTCCACACCGCTTGGAACAGGGAGGCCAATTATTTCCGTAGCAATTCCATCTATGAGAAATTCGATGATCTGGAATCATTGGATTATCTGCAATGGGGTACGCCTACCATGGTGGGAAGAACCGGGGGCAAATATGTCTACATAGGTAAGAATGAAGTGACAAGGCTCATTGCGTATTTAATAAATTCCAACTCACGTTTTTTTATATTTACCGATTTCACGGCCCTTTATGCTTTCACAGGGAAACCGTCGCCACAACCCTTGCTTTGGTTCCACAGAGGTCTGACATATTCTAATACCTATGACAAGAATCTGGATGAATGGATTGTTGAAGATTTAAAGAAAAATAAAACCGACACCATCATCTTTGAAGAAGCTTCATGGTTTGGTAGCTATCACATCCTGAAGGACTTTCCTGTTTTCAACGGATATATGCAGACGAATTATGAAAGCAAGGGATGTATAGGGAATTATAATATTTATAAACTCAAAACCCCTTAAACCAACATTAATACTTCCTGTACGTTTCGCGTGTCTGCTCCTTGATTCCCTGCCGCTTTCGGATTACCTTCCCGATACTATGAAAATAAATTTTCCTGTCAGTTATTTCCTTGTCGTTTTTCTTTGCCTCGCAGCAATGGAACTTGGCGCGGACTCGGTTTCCAGTTCTACTTGGACCAGCGGAGGGTATCAGACTTCCCTTATTTCCGGGAACGGTAAGCCGGGCAGGATCACGCTCGCCCTAATCAGCGATGGGTATACGGCGGGAGAGAAGGACAAGTTCCTGCGTGACGCCAAGCGCATCGCAGACGGCCTGTTTACCTCGAATGGATTCAAGGGGATGGAGAACCTGTTCAACATATATGCGGCGTTTACAGCCGCGAAGCAGTCGACCTTGAACAGATCCTCGGGGGAGACCCAGTTCACTGCGGACATAATTTCAGGAGATCCCAAGGATGAAAAGAAACTGATCGCCTATATTCGGAAAAATTTCCCGGCGATGCAGGCCGTTATGGCCATTGCCAATTCAAAGGAGGACGGTGTCGGTGTTTGCACTTCCGATTTTAAGTTCGCGATTGTGCCTTCCGACGCGGATTTTTCCCTGTCGATCGCGATCCACGAAGCGGGACACCTGTTCGGCGAGCTTGTCGACGAGTATGCGGGATCGGACGAGGAAGGGCCGAATGTGACCCGGAACAAGATGAACCCGCCATGGAAGGGTTTGAGCAATAAGACACCGATAGAGATAGCGGTGGACGACGACGATCCGGGAGGGAGCGGTTATTTCCGTCCTTCGTCGGAAAATTGCGTCATGCTTGACAACGAAGAGACCATCAATTTTTGCGCGGTTTGCAAGGACGTATTGCGTAAGGCGATAGCCGCTTTAGAGAACGGCAAGGTCCCCCTGGATACTAGTCCTCTGCCGCAATAGAGCAGGTGCTTCACTGTCATCCCACAGGATGACGGATTAATGGAAATGATCAATTAGCTCATGCTTTTTAAATTCACGCTAAGGAATTTCAAAGTTGTATCACATAAAAAACAAGACACGCTAAAGCCGTGAACACCAACGGCAGTTTCAGAAGATTGACCAATTACTGACGACCAAGGACTGACGACTAGAGTTGCGGCCCTTGGCCGCCTAATTAAATTTCGCCCTCGGATGGGCCTTGGAATATTCTATTTTGAGCCGTTCCGCAGTGACATGCGTATAGATCTGGGTTGTGCTCAGGTTCGCGTGGCCGAGCAGTTCCTGCACGCTTCGCATGTCCGCTCCGGCATTCAGCATGTGCGTTGCAAACGAGTGGCGCAGCTTGTGAGGGGTCATGTCGGCGGGCAGACCTGCCGTGGACAGATACTGCTTGAAATTCCTCTGGAACGAACGGGATGATATCCTGCTGCCGTCCTTGTTCACAAAGACAGGAGAAGACTGGATGTTGCTGGAGTTGCGGAGTCCGCGTATTTTGAAATATGTGGAAAGTGCCAAGGAGGCGGGTTTCCCAAGTGCTGCGATTCGTTCCTTCTTGCCTTTACCCTTGACCTTTATGATGTCATTTATGTTGTCGATATCACCTATGTTGAGTCCCAGCGCCTCGCTGATTCGAAGCCCTCCGCTGTAGATTACCTCAAGTATGGCGGAATCCCTGGCGGCTGCGAAATTCGCGGAATCATCGTCCTTGGAAGTCCTGTTATCCTTTGCCGCCTGCCAGAATTTTGCAGGTGCGTCAAGGAGATTTCCGACCTCATCAACCGACATATACTTCGGGAGACGTTTTTCCTTCTTGGGCGAGGTGAGGCCTGAAAAAGGGTTCTGCTTCACGAATTCCTCGCGCACCATGAATCTGAAAAAGGATCTCAGCGATGAAATCTTCCTGAGCGTGGAAGTCTTGGTAATGTCATTCTTCTGGAGTTCCATGATGAAGAGCCTGGCGCTGAATACGCTGACCTCGTTCCAGTTCACGGATTCGGGGTTTTCGCGGATGTCCTTCTTCAATACCATCCTCGCGAACTGCTCGATGTCCATGCGGTAGCTTTCCGCAGTATGCTCGGAGGACTGGCGCTCGTTCCGGAGATAGCTCAAGAAGCTGTCAAGCTGTTTGTTCGGCATAAAATTTTGTTCCAAAATTTTATATCATGAAGGAATTAGAAGATATATTTTTCAGAATGAAAAATATTGCATTCATCTATTTCTTTGCAGCAGCCTTTATGAAATCCCTGAAGAGGGGATGTGCGGAAAGCGGCGTGGACTTGAATTCCGGATGGAACTGGCAGGCCACGAACCAAGGGTGGTCCGTAAGCTCAATTATCTCTGTAAGCTTGGTGCTAGGATTAATCCCGGCAAAAACCATGCCCTTTTTCTCGTAAGCCTTCTTGTAAGCGGGATTGAACTCGTAGCGATGGCGGTGGCGTTCGCTGATTTTCAATGAACCGTATGCCGTGGCGGCCTTTGTCCTGGCCTTTATCACGCATGGATACTGTCCGAGCCTCATCGTGCCGCCTTTGGCTGTGACCTTCTTTTGTTCAGCCATGAGATCGATTACAGGGTATTTTGTCTTAGGATTGAATTCAGAGCTGTTTGCGTTCTTATACTTGAGTACATTCCGGCCAAATTCAATAACGGCGCACTGCATGCCGAGGCATATCCCGAAAAATGGAATCTTATTTTCCCTTGCATAATTGGCGGTCTGTATTTTCCCTTCAATGCCCCTGTCGCCGAAACCGCCGGGTATGAGGATGCCGTCAACGCCGGACAGATATTTGTCGGAGGAGTGCTTTTCAATGTCCTCCGATTCAATCATTCGGATATTGACCTTGACATCGTTCGCTATGCCGCCGTGGATTATGGCTTCGTAAATGCTCTTATAGGAATCCCTTAAGCTGGTATATTTCCCGACCACTGCGATTTCCACGCTTCCGGATTTCGGGTTGACCACGGTGTCGACCATTTTTATCCAGTCGTCCATTTTCAGGTCGTTCACATGAAGATTGAAGAGTTCGAGTATGTATTTGTCTATGTCCTGCTTCGCAAGCTCGATCGGAACCTCGTAGATAGAATTCTTGACATCCTGTTCCTCTATCACAAGCTCCTTCTTGACGTTGCAGAAGAGAGAGAGCTTCTCCTTGTGGTCCTCGGAAAGCGGACGTTCACAACGACATACGAGTATGTCTGGCACGATACCGATTTCCTGGAGGATTCCCACGGACTGCTGGGAAGGCTTCGTCTTCATCTCGCCTGCCGCCTTGATATAAGGAACAAGGGTAAGATGTATGAACAAACCGTTTTCACGCCCGATCTTATGCCGGTATTGCCTGATTGCCTCAAGGAATGGAAGAGATTCGATGTCTCCGACCGTGCCGCCTATCTCGGTTATCGCTATGTCGACGTCGTCTCCGTCAAGTTTTGAAATGGCCTTTTTGATCTCATCGGTTATATGTGGAATTACCTGGACGGTCTTTCCCAGATAGCCACCCTGGCGTTCACGGGAGATGACGGCGCTGTAGATGCTTCCAGTAGTGTAGTTGCTCTGTCTATTGCATGTGATTTCCGCGAAACGTTCATAGTGCCCGAGGTCAAGATCGGTTTCGGCGCCGTCGTCTGTAACATAGACTTCGCCATGCTGGAAGGGGGACATTGTGCCAGGATCAACATTCAGGTAGGGATCAAGTTTCTGCATCTTGATGCGGTATCCGCGCCTTTTCAGGAGAACCGCTATTGAAGCCGCTGTAATTCCTTTACCTAACGAGGAGACAACTCCGCCTGTAACAAAGATGTGTTTTGTCATGATATGTAAAAACTTTCCATGTCAGTATTAATGTTTTTACAATTTATTAT
>JBAQUG010000130.1:0-2504 GCA_049297395.1 Victivallales bacterium
GGCATAAAACGCGGCTTCAATTCCATAGTTTCCACCGCCTCGGAGAAACCGCTAGCCGAGACAAAATGTACATTCTGCGGACAGTGCGTTGCGGCATGTCCTGTCGGAGCTCTGACCGAGATGAACAGGACCTATGACGTATGGCGTGCACTCAACGATGAGACAAAGCATGTTATTGTCCAGACAGCTCCTGCCGTCCGTGTCGCCCTTGGCGAAGAATTCGGACTTGAACCCGGTTCCATAAGCACGGGCAAGATGGTGACAGGTCTCCGCATGCTCGGATTCGACAAGGTGTTCGACACAGATTTCGCCGCCGACCTCACGATCATGGAGGAGACGACTGAATTCATAAAGAGACTTAAGGAGAACAAGAATCTTCCTATTCTCACATCCTGCTGCCCCGGCTGGGTGAAGTTCTTCGAACATCAGTTCCCGGATCTCCTGCATATCCCTTCTACGGCAAAGTCTCCGCAGCAGATGTTCGGCGCAATGGCTAAAACATATTACGCGAAGAAGATTGGAGTTGAAGCAAGGGAAATTACAGTCGTATCCGTCATGCCATGCCTCGCCAAGAAATATGAGGCGGCCCGTCCGGAATTCTCCCGGGACGGTGTCAGGGATGTTGACATCGTGATATCCACCCGTGAACTTGCCAACATGCTCAAGGAAGCAGGCATCCAGTTCAATGAACTCCGCAATTCTGCGTTCGACAATCCTATGGGCGAGTCGACCGGAGCAGGCGTGATCTTCGGTTCTACCGGCGGTGTGCTGGAGGCCGTGTTGCGTACTGCTGCAGACTGGGTCAGCGGAACAGAAGTCAAAGACATAGATTTTGAAGACGTCCGCGGACTTGCCGGAATAAAGGAGGCTACAGTCAATGTGGCAGGTACTGAGATCAGAGTTGCTATTGCGTCAGGTCTCGGCAACGCAAGAAACCTTCTCGAGAAGATACGCAGGGGCGAATCCAAATATCATGCGATTGAAATCATGGCGTGTCCCGGCGGTTGCCTGAACGGAGGCGGCCAGCCTTATATCCATGGAGACACCACGATACTTGAAAAGCGCCGACTGGCGCTTTACGATGAGGATCGCAGCAAGACGATACGCAAGTCGCATGAGAACCCCTACATACAGAAGATCTACAGGGAATTCCTAGGTGAGCCCGGAAGCCATCTGGCTCACGAGCTGCTGCATACCCATTACACGATAAGAAAGAACGAATAATAAATCCTGGCTCAGGACCGCCAGAATTTATAATTGAGGTCTGCATGGATTTTAAGTTCAAGATAGAATCCATAAGTTCCGGCTGGGTTGAAATGAGTGCGGCTGGCTCCGGCAATATTTTTCCAATGAAGGTCAGCAACAAGTCCGATCCGTTTGAAGAACTTCCCGACATGCTGATCAAGCTGAATGCCCTCTACAGTTCCGGCGATAATTTTTCAGACTCCCCAAATGACGGACTTTATCTTTTCTGGGAAGGCGATAATTCGCAGTATACTCTGAAGTTCACTCCGCTGAAAAAAAGGATCGTGAAAATAGAAATCTCCCTGTGTGAAAATGTCAATGCTGGAATACACATCAAGGATTTTGTCAGCATATCCGCAGAAGTCCTCCTTGATGAACTCATAAGATCAGTATACGATGAGATGCTTTCCCTTCTGCGGAAACATGGTTTTCTCGGTTATCGCTCTGAATGGCGTAAAAGCTGTTTCCCGATCTGCTATTTCCTGCAGCTCCACAAACTCGCCAACGGTGAAAGTATGAAAGCCTCGGGTTTCCTGGATGAACTCGCCATACTCAGCAGTATAGGCAAATCCAGTTAGGGAGTTTTTGTTTTGTCAGTATTGTTTTCAATTATGACCTTGTCACCAAAAGCATCTTTTAATTTCCTGGACAGATCATTCTTTATTTCGGCATACTTGCCGGAAGGACTTGTTCCAAGTTTCCCCTCTCGCAGAGAAACAATAATAGTGCTTTGGTCATTATAGGCCCGGATTGCAATCATGGAGAAAAGTCCCAGGTTGCTGCAATATACAATGGTATGAGACTGCACCTGCAAATCCTTTTCTTCTTCCAATTCGTACTTTTCAGAAACCTGTCTTACTATGTCTCTTATCATTGCGTTTGCATCAACGCCTCTGTTTATCTGATATTCCGTGTTAAATGAACCACAGCCGCTCAGGAATATGGATAGCAGCAGTATTGATATTGTTTTCATTGCGTGTCTCCTACGTTTCATTGTCTGGCAACGAGCAGTGCAAGGTTGCCAGGCAATGGTTAGTTTGATAAATCTAACCTCATTATCGCCATTATCAATCCCGTCATCATATGCACTTTAAAATGCCTCGTCGCAGTATCTGGGGGCCGCTAAAAAATAACTTGGCCATTTGCTGGCGGAGATTGTTTGTACACAAACCACTTTTGCTCAAAGGTGCTGATAGCTCGATGGTTATGTCATTTTCGGAAAGCTCAACCCGATTTACGAGTTGTTCAACGATAAAACG
>JBAQUG010000131.1:0-29468 GCA_049297395.1 Victivallales bacterium
CGTTCGTGCCTACCGTGTTGTAGACGCGGTTTACGCCGCAGTTGTCCAGCTTCTCCTTTACCAGTTCGACAATCGGCTTCCCGCCGGATTTGACTTTCAGCGTATAGTCCGCGCCCAATCCGCGGGCAATTTCAAGATTCCTTTCGGAAATGTCGGTGACAAAAGTCCTGGCGGCCCCGAATGCCTTTGCAAGTTGTGTTATCATGATGCCGATGGGGCCTGCGCCAAGGACAACCACGTCGTCCAGCACATCCGGCCTGGCTACGTCGACCGCATGCAGCGCAGCCGTAAGCGGATCAAGGAAGGTTGCCTGTTCGTCAGTGACGTTCTTCGGCAGTTCGTAGACATTCTCGGCCGCCGCAGGGCAGTATTCCGCCATCCCGCCGGGGTAGAAATCCATTTTGCCCCAGCCCTGACCGTGCCCCAGATGCCTGGTCTGCCTGCAGAAATTTTCCTTCCCGCTCTTGCAGTAGTCGCAACGGCCGCATGTGCTCCATGTCTGCGCGCCGACGCGTTTGCCGATCAAATGTTTGTCTGCGGAATCATGTACTTCCGCCACAGTCCCGACAAACTCGTGGCCGAAAATTATATTCGGCGGATTCGGAACATCTTTCTGCAGCGTCTGCTTGGCCCACGGGTTTTCACCGTGATAATAACGGATATCGCTGCCGCACAGGCCGCACCTGCTGACCTTTATCAGGACCTGGCCCGCAGACAGTGACGGGGTCGGCACGTTCATGACTTCCAGATTTTCCGGTGATTTCAATACCAGCGCTTTCATCTTCATCCCTTCCTTCTTTTTTCCACAGGCACAGGCATCTCATCAAGCTGCCCGATGATGTGTTCCCACATGGTTTTTTGTGCAAGCTCGGCATCCTGATCCTGGATGGCCTTGAATATCTGTTTATGCTGCCGCAGGCTTTTCTGTGCGGCCATGGCTGATTTCTGTTCCTTCAGCTTATGCTTGAACTGATCGCGGATAAGTTCCCCGAAGATCTGCAGCACCGGGTTGTTTGTGCCCTTGAGCACGGCCTGATGGAACTGCTCGTCGGCAAGCTCGGCCTGATGCAGCTGCCCGTCGGAAACTCCTTTCCCAGACGAAGCCGGAACCGCCGCTTCCATGCGTTCTACGCAGTCAAGCATCGCGAGCATGTCCTTTGCCTTTCTGAAACGGGCCGCTTCGGCGGCGGATGAGCTTTCAACAACAGCCCTGGCGCGGATGAGGTTTTCAAGACTGCATCCTTTCTCGTCGAGATGCCGGCCGATTGGATCTTTGAAAGGCTCCATCGAAAGGCTTCCGAGGACTGTTCCGCCGCGCCGCCTGGTAACTACAAGGCCCTGCTGGCGCAGCACGCTCAGCCCCTCGCGCAGGCGCCGTATGCCTATGCCAAGCTTCCCGCAGAGCTCGTCGTGTGTGGGCAGCCTGTCTCCGGACCGCAGTCCAATCCGTTTGATATACCCGCAGATGAGCCTGTCCGGAGAAGCCTCGTCTGCACTGCCTGTTTCTATATGTTTTGTTTTTATCATGACATAATAATATAATATCATGACATGAAAGTCAAGCAAAATAATATTGTTTTTATTGAAAAACAATCCAAGAACATGCCTTGCGGCATTGACTACGAGCAAATTAAGATTCGCTTTTTGTTGGTAGTCAAGCCCGCAAGGGCTGTTCTTTTTATTTGGAGTTTGGAATTTATTGTGGCATTAAAATTAGCAGCTCTTTGGCCGCCTAATTGAACGGTTAGTCAACAGTTGAGTTCGTAAATAGCGGGCTCCCATTTCACTGGCATAAAAGTTTCCTCAAGGTAACTGCATCCTTAATGACTTGTTCCGGAGAATCGTCTTTGACAAATTCCAGCAGCGCAAAATGATTGAGTCCAGTGGTTCTGATTGCATCGACATATTTTTCCCATCGGTCGATTCCTGATGCCAGGGGATGGCGTACATGGCCGCCTTCGCCTGAGAGAGTCCAGTGAAAAACATGGATTGTGCTTAGACGCGGCAATAGCCCTTCCAGCCCGGACAGGCAATGTGCCGTGCTGAATCCATGCGGAGGCTGCCAGGAGAAGAAGACCGCCGGATGTTCGACCATGGATGCGAACTTTATTGCATTGTCACTTGTGTCGGTCAGGGTGCCTCCATGAAACTCAAATGTAACCGTCAGCCCGGCTTTGGCGGCCATGTCGGCGATGCGCATCGCATCAGAAATTACTTGCGAGATGAAGCTCTCATCTGCATCGGCGTAATTGCGGTTACCGGCCCAGATGCGGATGGTCGGTGCGCCGAGAGCGATTGCGGTATCAAGCACGCTGGAAAAGTCCAGGCCCTCCGATTCGCTGACTCCAGCCCGGTAGTAGGAGCCGTAGGAAGAGACTTCAAGCCCGGCGGAGCAGGTCAGGATTCTGACTTTTGCCGCGATGGCGGTGTCGCCGTGGGGGACATGGTCTTTTCCCCACCATTCAATTCCATCAAGGCCAGCACTCTTTGCAATTGCTATTACCTCGCTAACGTTCTTTTTCGCCAGCGTCAAACTACATATTCCAGGTCTGATCATTGTCTATGCTTTCCTCTGTTTGTCGCATTTTCTACTGCTCCACGATTACCGACGACCAGCGACTGAAAACTGATGACTATTTCCCCCTACGCCCTTGTTGCAAGTTCTGCCGCTTTAACCGCATATTTCAATTCCTCGCCGTCCTGCCAGCGTTGAAAATCTTCAATCATATAATCGGCCATACGATGAACTTCATCATTGAAACTTCCGGCAATATGAGAAGAAAGATGAACATTAGGAAGCGCATAAAGTTCGCTGCCTGCAAGCGGAGGTTCTGGATGCTGCACGTCAAGCAGTACCGTGATGTCGGGACGGATTTTCAGCACTTCAATCATGCCCGCCTCATCAACCTGTGCTCCTCGTCCGGTATTGATGAAAACAGCGCCATGGCGCATTGAGGCAAAATGCTCTTTCTTAATAATGTTTTTATTGTTCGGCTTGTCCGGCAGGTGGTTGCTGATTACATAAGCCTCTTTGAACGCCTCTTCGATTGAAACCAGCCTCTTGATGTCCATTGCGTTAATTTCCTCCATGGGGTGCTTTGCCAGGTAATCACTTAATTCCACGGCGATTACCTGCAGATTGAATGGATTGAGTAATTTCAGCAGATGACGGCTTACGGCGCCAACACCGAGAAGCGCGACAGTTTCCCCGTACGCGCCGGATCCGAACAGCATCTTGCCATGACTTGTCCATGGGCCTTGGCGGCAGGCCTGTGTGTTTTTAAAATAGCCTTTGCAGGCCAGCAAAATCTGTGCAAGGCAGAACTCGGCTACAGGAAGAGCGTTGGCTTCGACTGCGGAACATACGGTTATGCCTCGCTCCAAAAACGGTCCGGCAAAGTAGTTGGCCGAACCGGCGGCATAAAATACCGCCTTGAGCTCCGGCATGCCGGCAATCTGTTCCTGCGTGAGTTTCAGCATTCCCCAGGTAGAGAAGATTACTTCGATATCCTTCATCTCTGGCAGCTGCGAATCCAAGTTCTCCGAAGTGATCCGCATCGGATGGAGTTCAGCCAGCGACTGAATCCTGTCGATGCGTTCCGGTCCGTAGACGTAGTCAATGACATCTCTGGACGCAATCCCCGGATTATCGACCATGATTGCGACTTTTGTTTTTTTCATTTTATTTATCCAGATTTATGTGTTTCCAAACTCTTACCATTTGGGTTCCAGACGGATGATACGTCGAGAATCGCCCAGCTGTAGTCGGATCCGCACGGTTTGTCCAATAACGGGTGTGGATTCCCACGCGGACGTGACGGGTGGTGGTTGCTTCCCATCGAAAATGTATATGACATGACAAACCAGCAACTGTTTACCCTTTTCAGAAACCGTGTAGCGGATCGCGGGTTCCTTTTGGCCGTACGTGGGCGACCAGAAGCGTTCTTCCCGGGCTGTTGTTTGGTTGGGAAGCGGCAGGTTGCACACCAGGACGTTGCCTTCCGCATGCTGAGACCGGATTTTTCCATCCGTGATCGGGCTGACGTCCCGTCCAGGGAAGGTAAAGCTGACCGTATAATCGTGGATCGTCTCGCTCGTTCCCCAGTCCAAGACAATGAACGTGTTTTTGCGGTCATACCAAATAGTGCGACCTACCACGGGCTTTCCTTCCAGACTGCTGTATCCCTGATGATGGGCGCTGACAAGAACATGGTCCTTTTGCACCTCCCAGGCATCTACCTGAAAAGCGGGATCATGATCTTTTTCGTACACCGCGTGATTGAGGCCATCCACGCTGATGGTATTGTGCGCGGGTGTGCTGGTCTGCCACTCGCGGGTCTTTGCGTCGTCGTAGCTGTGTCGGCCGAGATCGCAGATGAGAGGTTTGCCAAACCCGAACAACTCGAAATTCAAAAGGTCGTAATGGCCATGCCACGCCCCCTTCGGTCCACAGTCGAAAATGAGCTGGCAATCCTTCTGGCCGTTGCCCGAACGCATGATGTAGTAGCCAGAATCCTTCAGCGCTACAGCTTCAGGCCGGGCTTCGGAGCCTTTCTTGGGATTGTCCATCGGCCCAAAGAGCCAGACGACATGCGGTGTCACGTAGTCAAGGTTCGCCCACTTCGGCTCCTGCAGAGCCACCGAAGCCGCCATCAACTGCCCTTCGTCGCGAACCATATCGCTGTCGGAAAGTGCCGGAGTGGTGCCGTCGGGATGAAGCAACTGGTAGAAGGCTTCCGCCGCCTGATATAGCTTCTTAATCGGTTCTTTCGCCGATGAACAGCCATTGATCTTGGCTAAGTAGAGTGGTTCCAGGAAATACTGTACGCAGCCGATGTGATACGATGGACTTTGTTCGATGTGACCGCCATCCGGACGAAACTGGGTGTTCAGCGAGTTGACGATGGATTCCAGCGCGTGGGCCTCCCACTTGGGGCTCTCCTTGAACTCCGGAAACATCACCGCGATATTGAGCATTCCCTGCGCCTGCATGACCATCCAGTTATTGATCCCCCCGCGCCTGTTGGTCAACGGTGCCAGGAACCGTTCATGCAGCCAGAGGCGGTGCAGGAAGAGGGTATTGATCTCGGGAGTCCAGGCCTCGGTGTCGAACATCAGGAAGTAAGTCCATACCCATGTATCGCCGCGGATGGCGGTGTCCAGCAAAAACCAGGTGGCTGGCCACTTCCCCGAGTCATCGAGAGGAGGATACGGATGCTGTTGGCACCAGGATACGATCTGCCGTTTCAGTTCGTCCGCGTATCGCAGTTCACCGGTGGCGCGGTAGGCTATGGCCAGTTCAACCCAGAAGCGGTGCCGATTCAACGCATGCCACGTTTGCTGATTGCCATTGCCGCGAGACAGCCACGAAAATCCTTCTTTCAACTGCACGTCGTAAGGAGCCGCCAAACTGTCATCGCGGGGAAACTGCCTTCTGAGGACAGCGTCTGCATGATCCATGACACCGCTCATGCCCTCCGGAAGATGCGCCTTGATCCAGGCAACGCGGTCAGGGATTTCCTTTGGAGTGAAAAAGAACCTGGGGGTCTGGCGTGTCCGCATATGCTGGAGCAGTGTGAGGTCAAATCCAGCCGAGTTCCCGGCCTTCAACAATGACGTGAGTTCGGCGCTTTTCCCGCCTGTCCAGTTTTCAAGAAGTTCGGCCCGCGCCTTGTCATCCACGTTTGCCGGCACGTTCGCCGGGGGTTCTTCCTTCACCACATCCTTGTACTTTTCAAAAAGAATTTTTACTTCTTCAGCGGTAAGGGCACGATTATAAACACTGACTTCATCAATCTTTCCATTGAAGAAGTTTGGTGCAAGTCCTTCGACGCATCCGATCTTGAAGAGCACATTCTTCGTATCCGGCAGAATCGTTTCGTTTTTAAGTGAGGCATCGAGCTTGCCATTGAGGTATATACATATCGTTGAACCATCGAAGGAGACGGCGATGTGAGTCCACTTTTTAAGCTGGAGCAGTGTTTTTGCGGGGAAGTTGATATAATTCTTCCCATCACTGATGATAAACTTTGGGTTCATTGTGCCATCATTGTAGAAATGCATGACGGCACGCTCGTCTGTCCAGCCGCTACCGGTGGAAAACGACATGATTCCACCGACTGATTCCGGGTATACCCATGCGGACATGGTTAGCCTTTTGAGGTTTAAACTATCGCTTGAGGGTATTGCCACCCAGGTGCCCTCGTTCTTGAATTCAAGCGCGCCGCCTGAAATCCCCTTGGCCCAAATGACGTTGCCATGGAATACGCCATTATTTTCCTTGCCTGATGAATCGGCTAAGGTCGTACCCTTGCCTTCGTCAAACTTCCACATCCCCATAAGCCCATCCTCCTTTCTTTCTTCTACTTTCTTGATGTCGTCGGCAAATGACAAGAATGGGATCGGGACAAGACCGTTTACGATCAAAGAAACTAAAGCAGTGATCTTAAAAAGCCTTCTTGATATATTCATCATAAAACTTCTCCTTTAGTTTATTTATACCCGGCAGTGATGGCGACACCTGCAGGGTAACTGCCGGTTCTCTGGGATTTTCCAGGCGCCACAGCAGCTGGCGCACTGCCATGCGGCCAACACTTCGCGCATGGATGTCGACCGAAAGCGGCCGCGGATGAAGCTGTTCCAGAATATCCTCGTTGTTGCATGAAACCACCTTAATATCCTTTCCCGGACGGATGCCCTGATGCAAAAGCATCTGGTAGATATAGACCGTATAGGAATCTCTCGTGGAGAAGAGCGCCGTAACTTTATTCTTTCGAAATGCCGCCAAAAAAGCACTTGTCAAATTATTTATTTCCTGGCAGGAGGTGTTGGCAGTCAATAATAAAGTCTCAACCTGTCCACCATTTTGTTCAATTGTTTCACGCACGCCGTTGACGCGCTCATTTTCCATGGCGTTGTCATGACCGACGAGCGCAACTCTGCGATGCCCATGTTTAATGAAATAGTTGCCGGCGATACGGCCAATCATCGAGTTATTGTAAGTCACGTGATCGTAGGGCCAGTTAATACTTGGTAAATGCATCACCTTTACAATGGGTATTTTAACTCTTTCAATCAAAATTTTCTCAATCACGGGATCGGTCATGCCATAAATTATCGCATCATATCCTATTGCCGGCAGCGTTGTCAGGCAATCAGGACTTTTCAACTGATGCAGTGAAAATCCTATGCCAAGTTCACGGCTGGCATCTGCAATGCCGTCAATGACCGCAGAGTAAACCGGTGCCGGATTGTCAGTCAGGGCCGATGTGACCAGCAGGAAGCGCCGCTGCTTTGAATTTGCAGATTTCAGGCTGAGCTTGGGCGCGTATTTGTAACCCAGCTTCCTGGCAGCTGCGCGTACCCGGGTTGCCGTAGCCTCGCTAATACGCCGGTTTCCCTGGAAGACAAGTGACACTGTTGCGGCAGAGCAATCAGCTTTACGTGCTATATCTCTTACGTTTGCCATGTTTAATAAACACCAGTTATGTTAACTTGATATTAATTATATATGATAATATCAATTAATGCAATGCCTGCGACTCATTATTTTACAAAAAATAATAGGTGTTTAGTAAACAATAGAGCCAGTTGTTTGTAGCTCGTGTTCGAGCGTTCTTGAAGTAGGGACGGGCTTTAGCTCTATCTACTATGCGCATATTCCAGTACTGTCCACATCATGATTACCTGCTTAGTGTCTTTTTATTTTTACGTCAGGCGCTTCGGCCTGACTTTGGACTGCGGTGATTATTCACCGCTTTTTTTTTACAGCTGTTCGTCACGCCATAGCATTTAGCAAGGGCGAAAGCTGTTATTTTCTCCACGCTCGCATCGGAATCCAAAGCGCAGAATGATCTGCGCACTCCAAAGATTCGCTTTGCTCATCGTAAAGAATTCAAAACAGAGTCAAAAAAATATGCGTATAGCAGATAGGGCTTTAGCCTGTCCCATGCCTGGAAATTAAGATGGTAGGTTCTTCCGCCTTTGCTAGGATGCTACGGTGAGACAGGGAAGCACGTACCTGCTTAACGCGCAAACATGCGCTGCTACAATGCCGTTCAGCTCTGGAACGCGGCAAGGCTTGGAAAGGTTTTTTCGGCAAGAGCCTTATATGTTGCGCTGTATGCCTGGTACATTTCTGAATAGACCGCGCTGTTCTTCATGTCGGGCTCGACCTCGCAGGATACATGGACCATGCTGCTGACGCCTTCGCCGATGTCCTTGAAGATGCCTGCGCCTGTTCCTCCGAGCACCGCTGCACCCAGGACAGTAGATTCTCCGACCTTGAGGAGCTGGACCGGCCTTCCATAGATGTCCGCCTGTATCTGGCACCAGAGACGTGACTTTGTCGCGCCGCCGCCAAGACGGAGGAAATCGACTTCGAGCCCCTTGCTGAACCACGCCTCCATCATGTCCCTTATTTCAAATGTTATCCCTTCAAGGATCGAACGGGTGATCTCAGCACGTCCATGGGCGAGGGACATTCCTATCAGCGCGGCCCTGGCGTCCGGGTTCCAGTGGGGAGTGCATGCCGTTGCAAGATATGGCATGAAGAGGAGACCTTTGCTGCCGGCAGGAGCCGTTGCCGCGAGCGCGGTGAGTTTCTCATAGGCGTTCTCTCCACCGTTTTTTTCCGCTTCAGCTTCAAGGCATGCGAAGTTGTCGCGGTACCAGCGGAACGAACAGGCGGCCGCATTCGACAGGCCTTCCGCCTCCCACATTCCCGGCATTATATGGTTTGTTATCATCATCCCTCCGAAACCGGGGAGGGGCCTGTCTGTGCTTAAAATTGCGAGTCCCGCAGTTCCAAGCGTGACTGTCGCGATCCTGGGTTTGATAGCACCCATCCCGAGGACGCTGCAGTTCTGGTCGCCTGCCCCGGAGCAGACAGGTGTTCCAACCGCGAATCCTGTTTTTCCTGAGACCGATTCCGAAATTTCCGCGACCTTCATTCCCGAGCGGATGGGTTTCCCGAACATCGACGGATCCATCCCGAACATTTTCAGAAGCTTGGGGTTCCAGTCGACTTTCCGCACATCCCATAATCCGTAGAAAGCCATATCGGAAATGTCAGTATAAAATTCGGAAGCGCCGAACGCATTGAGGATCAGGTCGTGATGCTGGATGAATTTCGATGTGCGCTTGAAAAGTTCAGGTTCATTTTCCTTCATCCACAGCATCTTGGTTATCATCCATGTCGTCCCCATCGGAACTCCGCTGTTCTCATAGAATTCATCTGGGGAAATATGCTTCTTCATGAATTCGACCTGGGCGGCGGTCCGCGCATCCTGCCATGATATCATCGGCCTTATGACTTTCCCCTTTTCGTCGACTGCGATTGTCACAGAGCGCTGGGCGGAAAATCCGATTGAGGAGATTTCCGCAGCATTGATCCCGGAATTCTTAATGGCTTCGCGGCAGGTTTCAAAAGTGACATCTATTATTTTTCTGGAATCCTGCTCGACCCATCCGGCCTTGGGATAGACAGCTCCGTATTCACGGTATGCCGAGGCGATGAGTTTTCCCGTGACATCAAAGATTGCGCATCTCGCACCAGTGGTGCCCGCATCTATTCCGGCAAGATATTTACCCATTTTTTCTCCTTGCAAAAAAAATATAGCAATTGTTTTTGTCGCGGTCTTCAGTATGCCAGTTTCGCCGAAACTGGCTCAGGAGGCGTCCCGAGGCTGTTTTGGGCGCTCGGGGCGCCATACCATAACACCTCTGGCACAGTTGGATTTTTATTTTTATGTCCTGGATGCCTTAGGAGCCGTAAAGAAATAACTATGACATTTGCTGGCGAATATTTTGGATTGATTATCATGATGTTTGCGAGGAGTATATCTGAAGATATGTAACGAGCAAACAGCGTGATAAGCGGCCAAAAGAACGCCAGCCCCTCGGGGCGGAATTCCATGTGTTTGTCTTCTTCGTTGCTTCATCCCTTATTCGCCGCGGCGAACGCGGGGCTCGCGCCTCAAATCCAACCACCTGTATTTTCCGCCAAATGTCATATTTATTTCTTTACGACTCCTTACCCACTTTGTGCCTCTGTGCCTTCGTGGTTATATTCTCTTGGCTTTCCTCAGCACAGTCCTATCGAACGCATTGCAGCCAGGCCGTCCACGATTTCAGGCGCTGCGCGGGTCCCTATCCTTTCCGCACCAGCCATTATGAAAATCAGGGCGTTCTGCGGGCGCGGGAACTTCACTCCTGAAACCTTGAGCCTGACATTCGTCCCCTTCAGCGCCTCCTTCATCACAAGGAACTGTTCAAGGGAAGGTCCTTCAAACTGCCCTGTCGAAGTCTTCGCGAATTTTATTCCGGCCTCTGCAATCATTTTAGAACCTGTCGCGATCTCATCCTTGGTAAGGTAGCAGACCTCGAGGATTGCCTTCGTCACGGTATTGCCTGCGGCTTTCGCAAAAAGATCCAGTTCCTCCTTAACCGTCTTGTAGTCGCCGTCCTTGAGGGCACCGACATTCATCACTATGTCAACGGTCGTACAGCCTCTTTTTATGGCTTCCTCGGTCTCAAACGCCTTGACCGACGGCGGAACAGACCCGAAAGGAAAGGCTATGCCCGTTCCTATTTCGATGTCCGTACCCGCAAGCTCCTTCGCGACAATCGGCGTCCAGAAGGGGCTGCTGCTGTAGAACGCCGCAAACCCGTATTCTTTCGCCACGCGGCATCCGTCGAGGATATCCTGCTTCCTCGTCTCCTTGGGCAGAATTGAGAAATCCATCATTTTCGCAAGTGATTTCCTGTCAAGTTTCTTAATGTCCGGCATGTTGCACTCCTTAAGTTTAATGTAACACAGGCATCCTGCCTGTGGATTTGAAATTCAATTTCCCATACGATTAAAATTAACCATAATCTGCCTTCCGTATTCTGCGAATTGCGAAATTCGCACATGGAGTGCGCTAATTAATTAGCGCCTTTAATGACGGAATTCATTCCGTCCAAAAGAACTTCCGCGAAATGAATTTCGCGAAACAAGGCGGTAATAAATTACCGCACTCCATGGAGCGTTGTCACGCTCGTGAACAAATCTTTTCTCCATTCAAAATTGGATGTTCGATGTTAAATTTACTTTTCCATACGGTTCAACTTAGTCCCGAACCCCGAATTGAATTCATCCAGGCTTATTCCTTTTTCCCCGAGCTGCCTGATTTTCCTGGCATCCTTCTTTTTGTGGTCGGCATGATAATCCGAGCCTCCGCTGACAACCTGCGCCCTGGGAAGAAACTTCTCCCTGACCTCCGCTTCTATCTGCTCGGGCGTCATGCTGCCCTTGTATGATGTCTTGTCGTAGGGATATCTGATCTCAATTCCATCGAGTCCGGCATCGAAAAGCCTCATGATGTAATCATTTCGCGAACAGGGCTTTTCATCAGGCCTTTCAATTAAATCATCTATCAGGTATGGATGGGCGAGAACTGCGATCCCGCCGCAGTCATGAATCAGCTTAATTGCCGATACAGGATCAATTTTCCTTCTTTTTACATTCAGGGCCGGATTGGACTGGACTAAAATTTTGCCATCGCTCCAGGATTTTACATGACCTTTCGTCGCCATCGCCTCGAAAACATGTTTTCTCTGGACCTCGTCAGGATCCCTTTTCTGTATAGCTCCGTTCTGATCAATCCATCTAAGGACATCCGATTCCCAGTCAAGAGGCATTCCGTTTTTGGTCAGGCATTCGCACAGTTCCCTGTAGGCGTTTGACTTGCTCTTTGCTGCGGCCTCGACCTCCGCCAGGAGTTTCGGATCCGACCAGCGGAGCCCATACCCGCAGATGTGGACATCCTCAACCCATTTGTCGCACGAGAACTCATATCCGGGAACAACGATGACGCCTTTTGAACAGCCGTATTCGCAGATGTCGATCTCTGATTCGCCGGCGGATATCCTGAGAGGCGGAGGAACATCGTGGTCTGTTATTCCTAGAACCTTCAGGCCTGCTTCAGAAGCGGAATTGATGAGTTGTTCAGGTGTGTCGTTCCCGTCCGAACGCAGAGTATGGCAGTGCATGTCGCATTCATAGTTGGATTTGTACATCTGGTATCTCCCTACGGCTTTCTTATGTTGGTGTTCACGGCTTTAGCGTGTCACATGGAAGCTCAAGACACGCTAAAGCTGTGAACACCAACTAAATTCCCATCAATCTCTGACTACCTTCCTGTCATCTGTCTTCACCCGATAACTGATCACTGATAACCTATAACTTATAACCGGCTCCCTCACGCCTTTCCGGCGCATCCGAATTTTTCCATGAACTGCCCGATATCCTTCTCTGTTATTTTGAGGACGGCGTCCAGAGCTTTCAACGGTTCGTACTCTGTCGGATTCGACTTGTAGAACGATTCGAGTCCGTCCCGGAAATGATGTTTTATCTGGGTTGAGATATTGACCTTTGCGCCTCCGAGGGTAATGCATTTGTGGAAGACCTCGTCGGACAGTCCGGTTCCGCCGTGGATGGCTATGGCGGCATCAACGGATTTTGCGATTTTCGCAAGAAGGTCGAACGCTATCTTCGGTTCACCCTTATATATTCCGTGGGCAGTGCCTATGGCGGGGGCAAAGACATCCACATGCGTTTTTTCCACGAATTCGACGGACTGTTCCGGATCCGCGAGACGTGCCTTGTCCTCGGAAACAGATTTGTCTTCTTCGACCCCGAGGATGGCGCCGAGCTCGCCTTCAACGGTTATGCTGCGGCCATGCGCCTCTTTGACAATAGAAGCGGTATTCCTGAGATTCTCCTCGAACGGAAGTTCGGATCCATCATACATGACGGATGACCATCCTGCGTCCATGCATTCATGGATCAGCTTTATGTCCTTGCAGTGGTCGACGTGTAGGGCGACGGGGACTGCGGCCTTTTTTGACATGGCGCTTATGCAGGCGCAAAGCGGTTCGGCGCCGTAGAATTTCACGGTCTTGGCGGATGTCTGAAGGATTACGGGCGATTTTTTTGCGATGGCCGCCTGGATGACTGCGCGTGCGGTTACAAAGTCCACGATGTTGAAGGCGCCTACGGCATAGCCGCCCTTTTTCGCTGCCCGGACCATCTCTCCCAGATTCACATAGCTCATAACACTCCTTATTATACAGATATAATATTGTTTTATTAATATATTAATTAAATTCCCATGGTCAAGCGTTTTAAAAAAAAATCGCAGGAAAATATTTTCTGCACAATCGACATGCGAAGCCGGGGCGGCAGATTGATTAGCCTGGATAATCTCCAGCTCCTGCCAGGCAAGCTGGCAGGGGACGGGGGATGTCTAGTAAAACCAGTGTATGGTGCTTACGCCTTTGGACTACAGGATTACACCTCCTGCGAGGCTATTATGGAAGTTTTGAAATTACCTCAATGACTAAAACGATTACGGCTAGCCTCCAGCATGATGCGTCCGACGGTGTCGGTCATGCAGGTGAATCCAGGGCCGCCGCCGGCCACGTAGCCATCGCTGCGCCCTGATTCGTTCCGGCTGACCCAGAAGGCGTAAAGCGCCCCGTCCGTCAGCTCGAATTGGAAACGCACCGGTTTTCCGTGCAGTGCGGAGAGATCTGAATCACCCTTCCAGCGCATGGCCTCCAGCGTACTGTCGCCGGTAAACGGAGTGCTGTTTTCAAGCGTGAGCGGTGCGATGGGAGCTCCCTCCTTGTCCAGCACGGCCACCCGCAGTCGGCCCCGAGGTACATCTGCATTGACAAAAAGCAGTCTGCCGCCGAATGTCACCGGCCGGGTGGTGAGCACTCCGGGATTGCCGCTCCTGCTGTCCATCGATGCGAAACCATCCCGGCGCAGGAAGGCCACTCCAGTCGCTCCCCGGTCGTACATGCCGTTATGCAGCCAGTCGCCATTGTTCTTACTTGTGTTCCCCTGGAACGCACTATAGTAGATCCACAGTTTGTCGCCATGGATTGTGCAGATGTTGCCGATTGACTGCACATAGCCGCGGTCCCATACGTCCCGCCGCTCCGCAGGGATGTGCGCACGCCGGTCGGGGCGATGCCAGTGGAAGCCGTCGCGGCTGTAGGCGAAATTCAGTTCGGTGATCTTGGGGAGGCCGAGTTTTTCGCAGTGCCCATTTTCGGGGCCGCGGTGGATTTCAAACATGCCGAGCATTATGCTTTCATAGGCCACGGCATCAAGATTGTAGAGTTGCGGCGTGTCCCCGATCATCGGATCAGGGAGGTCGTCCCGGTCAGCCGCAGCCCAGTTCACGGGGTCGCCGGGCTGCCAGGCTTCGCCGGCAATAAAATCACTGGAGGATGGCCATTTAGCGCCGTCCATAAAATCATCGGCCTCCCAGTAATGCCGCACCCTGGTCCCGCCCCGATGGTTGCGCTGTGTCCGGATGCTATGCACCCATTTCCTGCGGAAGGGGTTGTAGAAATGCGTGCTCCGATCACCGGCCTTCCCTGTTGCAGTCCGTTTCATCCAATGGATGCCATCCGGCGAGGTCAGGCACCAGCCAGGCCCCCATATTTTCTGCAGGCGCATCGTGTATCTCTGTTGCGGATCCCCGGCTTCCCAGTCCGGCACAACGGTAAACGAATCCGGGGTGAGATCCGGCGGCAGCACCTGGTTGGTCCCCGGCTTGACATCCAATAACGGACGCTCCCAGCTCAGTCCATCCCTGCTGGTGGCGTAGCAAATGGTGTTGATCCATCCGGCCTCATACCACATTTTGAAAACTTTCTCCGCCGGATCCCACCAGATGCCACCGCTCAGGGGAAGCGCCGCAGCGTTGTTCGGGGCATTGATCTCCAGTTCCGTCTCGGGTTTCAGAACCGGGTTGCCGGAATATTTTTCGGGCATGTGGAAGACGCGATTCAGCCCGCTGACGGTTTCCACCAGGAAGTCGTCGACCAGCAACTGCCGGCCAATGTCGATGGGAATAACGGCAGGCGGATGCTCAAGATAGGGTACCGGCATCGGAGCGGTGTTCTCCGGATCCATGTCATGAGGCGGCCACTCGGCGGGCAGCACGATGCCATTATAAAGCCGCTCTCCGTTGATCGTCGGTTTGATCTTCATATCAATTCTCCTCCTTTTGATTTCCCCTTGGACTTACAGGTATTTTGCATTCTTCGGGTCGGCCTGGAACACTGCTTTATCACCAATAGCCTTGTTGATCTGAATCTTGAGACGGGTGTCTTTGCCGACAATCCTGCCGGCAGCCACATCCGCCTCGGCAAAGACAGCCAGCAGGATCTCCGGATTATTGTGCCGGTTGCGCTCGTAGGATACATAGATCCGTCCGTCCCAGGCCTGGAATCCGTCCGGATAGGAAACCGCCCTCTCATCCAGCATCAGACCGCCGGTCCAGGATCTGCCCTCATCCGGGGAGAGGAATGCCGTGAGCTGGGTTCGTCCAGCCACTTTTTCCATGTTTCCATGCTTGACCAGCAGCCAGTTGCCAGACTGCAGTTTCATGAATACGAAACGGGCGGATGTGTGCGGGATCGCATTGAGTTGCAGCTTCGACCAGCTCCGTCCACGGTTCCGGGATGTGCCTTCGAGGAAGCCTTCGGCGCGATTAAACAGCACCAGCGTCCCGTCGGCACGTTCGACAACCATGTATTCGTCAAAGTCAGGACGCTCGTCGGCAATCAACGGACCGCCCAGGTGGAAGGTCCGTCCGCCATCGTTTGAGAGCAGCGGACGTGACGGGAAGTCGTAGTCGCGCACCGTGCTGGTGCCAGAATTGTAGTGCCAGGAACCGGTCGGGAACAGCCAGGAACCGTCGGACAAGACGATGGGTTTGTTGAGCAGGTTCTGTCCGTCGGCCAGCTTACGCGGAGCTGTCCACTCGGGCGTTTCCGCATCCGGATTGCCGCACGTGATCGCCCACTCGGACGAACCCGGACCGCACAATCCGCAGGGGTACTGGCTCCACATGATCCATAACTGCCCCGCAGGAGATACCCAGCAGACCACGTGGTCGGAACGGATCGGCCCATCACCGTCGGTATCGAACACGATCTGCGGCCTGGACCATGTCCGTCCGTCATCGTTGCTGGTGACAAGCACGCCGTAGTTGAACTGGCCTTCGCCCAGACCGCCGCTCGAAAATCCGCACCAGAGCCGCCCTCCAGGAGTTTTGACAATGCTGGAGCAGATTCCGAAGTACCGGTGCTCGTCCCCATATTCCGGCCCTGGATTGAAATTGACTTTGGGAAAGGATTGAGTCAGATCGGGCTTGTCTGCCGGAGCTAGATCCGGATCAGAGCGGGTACATGAGGTTTTCATGGATTGATTCTGTTTCATATTGTGTCCTTTTTTTATTCCTTCCATACCAAGTTCAGCTCAGGGACGGGGCCCTTATGCTCCTTTGTGATTTCCGGTGCGTTCTGGTTCGGGATCCATCGCAGGACATTTTCACCGTCGCGCCGCAGCAGACCACTTACATCAAGGCTGTTCATCGGCGCATTGATGACCTGATCATTGATAATAAGATACTGAAGTTTTACCGGCGACTCGAGGAAAACACGCCTTGCCGGCCAATCCTTCGGCAGGGTGAAACGGGTTTCCAAATACGTGTAGGTGGCCTTTTCGCCGGCCGCGACCGGCGCCAGCACATTTACGTCGCCGGCGGCGAACCACGGACCGGAGAGGGAGGTGTTCGCCACCGCAGGCGGAACCGCCTCAAGGAAGAAAATGCCTGTAACGCCGGAAGGACGCGACCTGAGCTTTGTTTTGTCGCCCTTCGCACCATCCACCTCAAGCGCAAGCACAAGCTTCCCATCCTTTGCCTGTTCGGTGACATCAAGGGTGAAACTGGTATCACCCATGGCGGCGAGCGGCTGCTTCACCCCGGCGGGCTGTCCGTCAATAAACAGGTGTCCCTGCGGCACCACGCCGTAGGACCATTCGGCGCTGAAGCATAGATTGATCCTGCGTCCCTGCCAGGCCTTGGGAATGTCTATTGTCTTGCGGAACTGTGCTGCCGCGTCCTCGGGAATGCCCAGGGTGGCGAATGTTCCGAGCTTCACCATTTTCCAATTTGAATCCGCAAATTCCGTCTGTGTCCATGAAGCGTCAATGCCTGCGGGAGCCAGACGCCATTCGTCCGCCGCCGGAATGATGTCATCGGGAACCGGTATGGGCACTGGTTTTGCCACGGCCGGAATAGGTGGGAGGGCGCGCCATATCTGCGATTGTGTCCGGAACCAGTCAATGCCTGAGCGGGCGATCCCGGGCCTCGGGGCGATGAAGACGCGCGACTGCATGAGGCCGTATTCGGCGGCCGGCAAGGTCATCCTTCCGTCCTTCCAGGCGACTTTGACTTTCGGATGCCCGAGGGCGCTGACTTCAACCAGCTCGCTGACAGGCGCCTCGCGGCGCAGACTGATTTCAGCAGCCAGTTTTTCCTCGCCGGCCTTGGTCATGCGCGCCATCTTATAGAGGTCGAAAACCCCATTCTTGCTGCGCCATATTTCGGCCCATATTTCTTTTGCACCCGTCCAGCTGTCGCGCGGTACTCCGAGCGCAGCCAGAAACTCGTCCAGCAATGCGATGCGCTCCTCCCTGTTCATCCAGACGCCATTGTTGTCCATCATCCGTGTGATAAAGGGCGTGCCGAGCAGGATCAGCCTGCCGCGGCCGAGGCGAACTTCGGCGATGGCCATCGAGCCGTCTTCCTCCCAGGTTGCGATCGGGCGGATGCCCTTGTCCTTCTGGTTGTTCGGGGTGTAGGAGACTGCTCCGGAATGTTCTTTGCCGAGATAGTCAATAGCCACTCCACTGCCCGCGATGGTTCTGCCACGCAGGCTGGGCAGCAGATCCTGACCTTTGGCGAATGTGATTTTCGCGTGCGACCATCGGTTGAAGTTCTCGTCGCTCATCCATTTCGGGGTGACGCTCAATCCGAAGGAGTGTGCCAGAGCCCACGCATCGGCCTGTTCGGGGGCATGTCTGCCGGTATGATGCTGGGCGACAAATATGCCGCCGCGCTCGACATAGCGCCGAATGCCCTCGATGTCCTCGTCGGTCAAAAGTACGGTGCCGGCATCCATCACCACGGGATATTGGTCTATTATGCCGTTGAGGATATCCGGAACCTCGACGTAGGCGAAGTTGCGGCCTGTTTCCTGGAGTGCGCCACGGCCTACGTCCCAGTTCCACGGTTCGCCGAACCCGAGCCGGGAGGCGCGGGTCGAGCGCAGTACACCGATCGGCGGCGTCGGCAGATGCATCTTGCCGATGCACCGGATCAATTCGAGATTGCGGTCGAACCATGGGGCGACTTCGGGATTGTTCTTATAGGGGTTGGTGGCGAAGACCATGTCCAGCGCGTCATTGCCATACATGATGTTGAAGGTTATTTGTTTTTGAATAATGGCGGCATCGCGCGGTGCGCCGCTCTGCTCGCAGCTCCAGGGCAGTCCATGGCTGCTGGAGAGCCTGGCTCCGGTCATCGGACACCAGTAGGCGCTTGCGCCGCCGGTGTCGTGCTGGTAGGCACCGTAACGTTCGCATAATTCGGTGGACTGATCGAGATGCTGGATGAGAGCCATCATTTTGAGAGGCCGGTTCGGTTCGGCCGACCGCATCGCCTGCAGTGTCTGCTCTACTCCCCGCAGACGCAGCCATGACGAGAAGTTGAAGGCGTCGAACCAGCGGCGGTTTTCGGGCGGTGTCATATGGGGATAAGTGCGCAGCGGCATGGAACTGAGCGTGATGAATCCTGCGGGTGCATATCCCTCGAAGTGAAGGACGAATTGGTTTTCACCTGAATGCAGGACATCTCCCAGTTCAAAGCAGACGCTGAGGTCTTCATACTGGTCTTTTGTGACCTGCTTGAGCACCTTTCCGTTGACATATGCGTCGCAATATTTTGAGCGCAGGGCAGGACGAGCCACATGCAGATACTTGAGGTTGGGCAATTGGTTTTCCATGAAGGCTACACTGCGCTTCAACCAGTAGTCCGCACGCTTTTCCTTACAATGCTGCCCTCCGATATTAAGTAAAAGCATCGGATCGTTTGAGTTGACCGGTACCCAGCCTTCTTTCGGCATTGTTTCGGGGGCGAACCACCTGGCTTCCGCGCCTTTCATCCCACGGTCGGCCTGTCCCTCCCATACACCTGCCAGATCCACGCTCTGAGCATCGAATCCGAGAAAATCGCGCGGCAGGGGTACTCTGACTTCGTCCCAGCTCCGGTAGAAATCGCGCCGCCCGTGGTGCATAAGCCCAAGTTTCGGCAGATCAAGTCCGACAACATGCACCAGATAACTTCGCCAGTAGGCCAGGGTCTCAGGCATTTCGGCCACGGCCGCCAGTTCCCTGACGCCAACATCGGGAATCTCGGCCACTGCCATGGAGCCCATGAAATTCGGGTCGGATTTCATGCTGGACATGAACCGGCGTCGGAAATCCTGAGAATACGGATCGGATATGGAAACCGGCTCGGCTCCGTATGGAATGGAATATAGGCTCTGACCGGCGAAGTAGATGGTGGCTGCCTGATAGCCGAGGGCGCGACGCACGTATGGCAGTGGTTCCCGGTTCCAAAGCCATGTGGGCTTGCTCTCCCAGAGATTGGTCCGGAAGGGAATGTCAAAACGTTTGGCCATGACGCCAAACCAGTCTGTCAAAGTCGTGTCAAGAACGCCGGGGGCGACATAGCGCCTCTCCGAGGGAGGGTGGAAATTGTAGGTCAGTCCGCGTTCCTTCATCCATGGGAACTCGCTGTCGATGTCGACCGGTGACCCGCCGCCGCCCCACCAGATGCCAGGTCCGGCGTTGTCAAAGCAGTCCAGCCAGCGCGGGTAGGCTTTTTCCGGAACTGGCTGCCATGAGGCGGCATTGCAGTCCTTGGACAGTTGCGCGAGGACATTTTTGTCAGGGAAAAAGAGTTCGTGGAAGTTTGCTCCTTCGATTCCGAGCAGCCACCAGCCGGTGTTTGCGAGTTCGAGCACTGTCCCCCCCGGCAGGCCGCTGACGGAAGCCGGCTTGATGTCGCCGAAACCGAGCAGGTCCGCCATCCGTTTCGACGCGATGATCCTTGCATGTTCAGCATCCTGGGCGACGAAGGTCGTCCAGGACGCATCCTTCTTTTCGCCGACCTGTCGCAATGTTACTGCAACAGAGCCGAAACCCCGGGTATCGGCTTTGAACTTCTCGGCTTCACCAGGCGCATTCCCTCCGAGAACCGCAGCCATGTTAAAAAATACCGCCACGATCAGCGCCGTTGCCAGCGTGCCCTTCAGGTCAAATCTTTTCTGTCCTGACATCATTGTCTTACTCCCTTTTTTATTTTGCAGATGTATTTTTGAATTGTTGGTCTTGGATTACATGCCCTACTGCTAATTGCCTGTGATGGACCAATATTTTCCCCGGCACTGGAAATGGCCGCTCCAGGCGAAGAAAGCGTTGTATGATTCCTGGATTTTAAAGTTCGCAGCATGTCCATCCACGAAGCAGCCGTTCATGGATCCCACCCTGCCATGCCAGCTTCCAAGCGGCCCCACGACCCCGTTGGATCCCCCGTTGGTGTCATTAATTTCGTTGGACACGGCTCCGTTCCCCTTCCACACCTGATTGAACTTGCGTTCGTAGAGGATAAGCGTATTCGAAGGATTTCTGAAGTCACGCAGAGGAGGTGCGACCTGATATATGTTAGTGTAGACGTTCGCCAGCCCCCCTTGATCCTTATCGTATGCTTGTCCGTAATACGTGCTTGACGGCCCCTCTCCGGATCCATTGGTCGCCATGTATATGACCATCTGATAATTACTGGTTCTCTTGTCAAAGGCGTCATAGGTCTCCGGAGGCGACGAATATCCTGTCAACATGGCATCCGTGTACCTCGATCTGGAGGGACAGCGCAGGAGCTCCGAATCGGACCTGCTGTTGACCGCGCTGTTGATGTATTCCCGGGCCCGCCAGTTCCAGCTGCCGCCACCGCTGCCTGGCCATTCGTAGAGATTGACAGGGAGCCATTCGTTGGAGTCGGATGCATATGAGATCAGACCAAGTCCTACTTGCTTCAGATTGCTGGTACATACCACGCTTTTAGCCACATCCCTTGCATTCTTCAGCGCCGGCAGCAGCATCGCCGCCAGTATTGCGATGATCGCAATCACGACAAGCAGTTCAATCAATGTAAATGGCGCGTACGCCTTCGCCCGGCATTTCCTGAGTTTGATCGAAGGATCCGCCGCAGGCAGCTCAATCAATGTGTTTCTCATATGCCTACCTCCTTTTTCCCTTAATATTTATACGAATGGACGGTCTCGGCGAATGCCAGTATATTCTCGACGGGAATGAATTGATCGACATTATGGGAGGCGCTGCAGAGATAGCCGCCGCCTTCGGCCATCGTCTCCAGTGTCTTCCTGGTCATTTCGCGGACTTCACTGGGTGTCCCATGTGGAAGCACGCTCTGGACACCGATGCCGCCGTGGAATGTCAGGACTTTTCCATAGCGCCGTTTTAGTTCGAATATGTCCATGCATTCCGGCTGGCAGGGGTCAAGAATGTCGATCCCGGCCTCAAGAAATCCGTCGATCATATCACTGACATTTCCGCAGGAATGATACTTGATCAGCACATCAGGATTATTTTTTTTCGCGGTTTGAATGGCTTCGCGGAAAAGGGGGAACACCCATTTCCGCCATGTCGAATCGCCCAGCAGGGAGCCTCTCTGTGTTGCCACATCGTCTCCCGACATGATGACATCAGCTCCTGTCTTTGCGGCGAATTCGGCACGCCATAGCTGGACTTCGCCCATCCTCTCAAAAAGCCTGTGTGCGACCGGTGAGTCCTCGGCCATGTCCACCATAAGCTGTTCAAAGCCCCGCAAAGCCCAGACAGTTTCAAAAAATCGGAATCCTCCCACATGGACTGGAAGTCCTTTCTGCTGGAGATCAATAACTTTCTCCCTTAAGCCCACCCATCTGCCGGCCTCCTCCACTTTCGTCGGCCAGGGATATTCATCAACCTCCTGGACGGTTGTGATGTTGCGCAGGGGGGAAAACCGTTGTTCATCTTCTGAATCCGCAAAGAACACCTTTGCAGTTCCAAATTCCGGGTCGATCTGGGCGTTTTCGGGGAGAGAGCCATCTTCATAGTAGAGCCTGCGCCAGTCTGGCATCTCCCTTTTCGGTGGCGCGCTGCCCAACCATGCACCGTCAAAGTCGAAATACCCGCAAAGATCCACATTGTCTTTTCCGAGATACTCGTTGAGCTTTTTCCTCCATCCCGCAGTTGCGGCGAAATCCAGCGGAACCCATTGCGGATTCAGCCGCCTGGCCGCCCTCAGGAAATTCTCCCTCTTAGTAAGTTTTTGCATGATTCCTTCCTTATTTATACCATCACTGATTTTCCATCTCGACAAGCTCAACATCGTCAATCCAGAGTTTCGGCAGGCATTTGGCGCGAACCGCGCTGAATTTAAAAGACACTGTGACCGAACTGCCTCCTTCTGGAGCTACAAAGTAGTCTGAGGACACCGTATGTCTCCGTTGATTGAGTTGAGGCAGCCATTCGTTTGAATTCTCACGGATGGAGATTATTCCAATGGAATTGTTCTGCTTTGCATTCTGCCACAACAGAGAGACGCCACAGACCACGTATCCGCGCTCCTTGGCATTCGGCTGGCGGATTTCCTTATGGAAATCCTCGGAGCGGTAATACATCCTGAAGACATATTTCTTACCTGCGGTCACGGGCACTTTCTGAGACAGGGACACATGACCTCCGCCTTTTCCGTCATTGGCCTCATTGACGAATTTTTCCCAGTCCTGCAACTCGTATGCGCTTTCCGCAAAGACAACCGGTGTTTTCTGCTCGATCAGGAGAGAACGCCTTCCACTGTGTGAAACATCGTCGACTATATGTGTTTTGGCTCCGTTCTTCTGGATTTCCGCCAGCCAGCCTTCTTCAGGCGTAGAGGCGAAAGGCAGTTCAAAACCGCCGTTCTGGAGCAAGTTCCGGCCAAGCGGGAATTCCACCGGCTCCCATTCGCCCGGCTGGAGCGTGGCCTCCGTGGTAAGATCAGCGGTCATGGACGTGTTTTTGTTGTAGTGATAGAGCCGCAGGGCGCGGTTGCTTCCAGTCTCATCGGAGAATATCACTCCCACATCGCCACGGAGAGTTCCATTTTCTCTGTGGTCAATTTCCAGATCTTCTAACTGAACAGCCGCCTCCACGGTATAGGAGCTGTCGCCTTTTTTGAATGCGATCACCGCAGAGGGGAGTCTGACGATTTCGTCGATGCGCGCCGCCATCAGGGTAACCGGCTCCTTGGCGCCTGGAACGACTGGGCGGTATCGCACTGCGATCGGATTGTCCTGGAAAAGGCTTATAAGCAGGCGCTGGTCGCCTTTTACCGCCGTCCGCCTGTTCGTATCGGCCTTCGGATCGGTGGACAGCATGATGTCTACGCAGTCGCCGGTGATGAAAAGCGTCTGCCAGTTTTCACCCTTGTTCAGGAGCGGGGAATCGTCATTGACCTTGCAGGCCATGTATAGGTTTTTGGAATCACGGGCAACTGCGATTTCCGCAGTGCGGTTTTGTCCACCGTCCAGGAACACGCCGGTGTTCATATCCCATTCATCGAGCTTCCCGTCCATGACCGGAGCGGTATCGGCCCAGGTCAGACGGATCACCGGCTTGGGCGTCTTTTTCTGTTCTGGCACGGTGGACATTTCCGCTGCGAGCTTCGCATCTTCCTCGGTGATTTTGACAGTCTGGGTGAAACGGCCCGCATTTTCCAGCCCCTTAATCTTCAGAATATTGTGGCCATCGCTCGCGCCATTGACAATATACTGGTCCTTGTCGGATGTCTGATAATAGTATTTAAACGATTCACCCCACAATGCCGTCGGACCCAGCATGGTATCATCGAGCAGTGTCCCGATGTAGATGCCGTCGGAACTAAGCAGGTATGGGCGGCGGTTGCCGTGCCAGAGCCAGGTGCAGATGACATTTCCGATGCCGGGGATATTGAATTCGCCGACCACATTTTCGGCACGCAGATCCTTGAGCATCTGCTGATTCGTCTTTGCGATGCTCCACTGGAGCACGCCATCACGGGAGAAGCAGGACATGGAGTTCCGGTTCTTGACACCATTATTTTCATATTTATATGTGACAAACAATTTGTTCTCGCCGTTGACATAGAGCCCTGAGACAGTGCCCGGATTGTTGTCGCTGGCAATGATCTGTTTTGCATCCCCTATTTCGTAGCGGGGCGCGCCCTTGTCGGTCCAATCCTTTACATCAAGCCGGAAACTTATCTCCATGTCGCGGCAGAAACTGCTGTAGAAGATACTCCAGTCCGGTGCTATTCCGGCTCCCCACGCTGTCATCCACTCAGCCTGGCGGCCTTCGGCAAATTTGTCGCCTCGGCTGAGTGTCTTCACCCAGCGCATCTCTCCAGATTGGACAAGTCCGTCCCCGTTTTCATCGCACCAGCTGAAATTGTCTCCTGCGTGGCCTCTGAAGAATTCAGGATACCATTCCTTGTAAGGATGATGTCCCAGATCGCTGTCCCATACTTGAAGTGACGTCCCATCGCCTGCGGTCAGACGGCTCAGGCCTCCAACCGCCGCGACTGGCGTATATATGCCGCCGTCCCGTCGCAGCACGACTACTGTGTTCTGTCCGTTGGCTGCGACATATTCCTCTCCGTCCCTGTAGAATATTCTCATGCCTTTCGACATGCAGCCGTGTCCGTTGGGTGCAAATGGCTGATTGAGATCCATCCTCCTCGCGGTGATCGCGAGAGGTGAATAAGTCTTGTTCCCATAGTCGATCTTGAAACGTGTCCCCAGGCTGTTCCCGATTGAATTGTCTTTTGGAGATATCCAGAAAAGCGAACCTCCGCCATACGGGGTCGGACCGATGTAGTCCTTCTGGAACACGCCAGTTTCAGAGTTCCATACGCTGACCCTTTTCGGAGATGTGTCGTCCTCGGCTACCCAGAGATGACCTTTGTCGTTCACAGCGACCCCACGCGGAACCAGCATGCCGTCTTCCTTCCATGTACCAATCCATGGGCGTCCGCCTTCCCTGCCCATGGCGCGCAGGAACTTGCCTTCCGGGGAAAAAACCTTTACCTGGAATGAGGAGCCCCAGTCACTCACGTAGATTTTTCCGGAACGGTCGGTGGTGATGCTGTGGGGAGCCACGAGTTTGCTGTTGATCAGTGTTTTCGCCGTTTTGGAATCAGGATCGATTTGCAGAATCGAAGTGCCGCTGACCGCCAGTAGTCCGCCGTTGGTGGCGGCATAGAGTCCGACCGGTTTGTCTACGGGAATTTCATCGAGCACTTTTGCGGTGGAGGCATCGAGTACAAGCAATTTGTTTTCGTAGAAAAGTGAAACATATATGCGCCCCTTAAATACCGCTACGCCAAGGGCATTGTCGGATTCGCCGATGTCATTGGAGAAATAACGCGGCTGGCCTGCATAGTTTGCAGGAGTGAAATTCATCTTGCTTCTTAATTCCCAGAGACCGACCGCTTCTTCGCGGTAGGGCCAGGTGTGGATTTTCAAGCGGCTCTTTTCAATGCTGAATTTGGCCGCCTTGCCTGTGCGTTTGTCAAAACAGTTCAGCAGTGCCCGGCCGATGGCGTTCTTGCCATTGAAACGGTGGCTTGAATCAGTAAGCTCGGGTCCTGAGAAAAGTGCATATAGATAATCTCCGTCAAGAGAGAGAGAGACGCAGCGAGGATATGTTTCATAGTTCACGCCCCACTGTTTCTGACCGTTCTCGTCAAGGGCGATGATTGAAAATCCCTTTTCGGATCCCGGAGCCGCCAGGAACATCCATTTGCCGTCAGTGACAATTGACTGGGTGCTGGCCTCGTCGGACAACCAGTCGCCCTTTCCATCTGCGGTCGGCCATGGCGGATTTCCCGGATTGCCAAATGTCATAACATAGTCTGTGCCAAGGGGTGGATGATGGATTCCCTTCATTTGATAATCGCCGGACTTCATGGGAGCGCCCCACTGGTCAAGTCCGTCCCAATAGACGGTGTTTGCGCCGGACTGCCTGTATTCCCCCCGGATGATCCAGCGGCACAGCGCGCCAGCTTCATCAAACAGTCCAAGCGCAACCTCTCCGTCCTCAGGCATGTTGTAGTCCAGCTTCATCGCGCCGCGTTTTTCCAGGAATGTTTTTGCCTGGACGGTGAAGCGCGTATCGAGTCCGGCCCACCAGAGCTGGAAACTGGTTTTCCAACGTTCGCCCACGGCTGGAGCTTTTCCCGAACCCGGCAGGATAGGCCATGGAATCGCTATCTCCTGCGAATAACCCTGCCCATTGGCATCAGGCTTGAAGGCTTCACGGGCTCCCTGCTGCAATAGGAATGGATTTTTCATGTCGCCGCCGTCCGCTGTCAGTGCCGCTTTTCCCGACAGCGTGTCAAACCACCCGCAGAGGTTGAATTTGCCTGTGGTGTTGTTCATCCGGATCTGGATACAGTCTCCGCCGTTGAAACCCTGCTGGGTGTTCTCCCTCTTCTGATTGGACATGGGTGAAGGTGTCGAAAAATGCATGCCGGCATACAGGTAGTCCGCATCATAGGATAAAGCCAGTTTCGCGCTGTATCTCCTGCCGAGGCAGGCGGGGGCGAATACGATATCCGCAAATGAAACGTCTTTCCAGTCATCGAGTCCGCCGTCTATTTCCGGTACCTGTCTGACGCGATACGCTGGCAGGGAAGCAGTCCCTGTGCCGTATGGATCCGTCTCAACTGCGGGCGGCTGGTTCTTGTCCGTGAAGACAATATCACCCCAGAACTGCGGGTTCGGCAGATATCCCCGGCTGAAAAATTTATCGGACGAAGTAAGGAAGTTGTAGGAGAAATGGCAGTTCTGGATGCCTGCTTCTTCCGGCAGCGTCTTCAATGTTTCAACACTGATATCACTCCAGGCGAAATCGGCCATAAGCTCGATTTGCCCCGAAGCAGGCGGGATGCCTGACGAAGTGATGCATGCCCATGGAATTTTCATTTCCTGGGAATAACCTTTGCGATCGGCGTGGACACTGGCGGCTGAAGCTATTCCCTTCTCGGTCGCATCAATCCATTCAGATCCGTCGTCATAGCGCATCATCAGGTTCATCTTCCCCATCTTGTCGTCGGCAGGCCAGGAGGCGAGATGCATCACTCTCCCATCGAAAATATGCAGTTCAGTTCCGCAACCGCCGGAAGCCCATTTTCCAGGACTTGCCGCCGGTGTCGGATTCGACGACGGGCTGGGATCTTTCCAGTCAAGCGCCACATAGAGCGCATCGGTATCATAGCTCATGCGGATCAATACCGATCTTTCCTTGCGCAGCTGTTCCGGCAGGGATTCACCTCTGGCTATCAGCCTGTCGGTCTTGAGCGGTGTGAAGAGTGTTCCTCCGTCCGTCCACTCGTGCAAATTGCCGTCGACCGTCACTGGCTTGCCGCAGAGCTGTATCGGCGGCAGCTTGATGTCCTCAACTCCGCCAGCATCCGCTCTGGGAGAGAGGAAGGCGATTGCCGCGGTACAGGCAATGACGGTTTGAAAGACGGACGAGGTCTTCTTTGAAATTGTATTACATCTTTCCATGAAGCTCCCATCTGAAAGGACGTATCTTCCCGTGTTTATTTCTTCTTTTCGTTTGAGTTTCATTATTTTAGGATCCGGTGCATTAAAATAAAAAGTGCCGGATATGATATGCGGACTATGGCAAAGTATTCTGCTTGAACGTCCACAAGTATGATGAACTGCTAAAATTAGAATTATAATAATTTGCCGGACCGCTGATTGGATTGGCTATCTGATTGCCGGCATTGGACATCCACCTCGCAGAGCCATCCGCAAAAAAGATGTTGAATCCCGCGGGAAGCATGCCCTTGCCAGGATGAGACACATACGGGGTGGCTGTTTCCAGGCTCCTGTACATATCCGCCAGTAACAGCAGGTCCCCTGCTGCCGCCTTTGACAATTTCCTGAATGGAGACGAGTAGCGATCCGCAAGGGATGTGTCATAATATATTTTTTGATTCAAGCTATAATAGGATCTGACGTTGGCTTTGCCGGGAACTTCAAAGCTGTTTCTGATGCGAGAAGGAGGATAGTTTCCGTCCGTATTATATGCTCCGGCGGCGGAGGGACAGATGAAAGAGTCAAGATTGTCAATGTATTGCCCCCTGCCGCTTGTCTTCCAACCCTGCGCTAGCAACCCTGAAAGGCAATAGCCGTAATTGCCATTGCCAGGCTGGTCATTCCAAAGATCGAAGTTACACCAATTGCCATTGCTCAACCTGTCAATGATTGGCAGCCAGTCGTCATAATCTCCCGCGTAGTTGTAAAAAGCCAGCCCAATCTGTTTTTCATTGCCGAGGCAGTGGATGCGTTTCGCCTGCTCCTTCGCGAGAGACAACGCCGGCAGCAGCATTGCCGCCAGTATTGCGATGATCGCAATCACAACGAGCAGTTCGATAAGTGTAAATGGCGCATACGCCTTTGCCCGGCATTTCCTGAGTTTGATCGATGGATCCGCCGCAAGCAGCTCAATCAATGTGTTTCTCATATGCATACCTCCTTATTCGTCATGCCGTTTTGTTCTCTATTTGTGAATATTTCAGATTGACAGGCTTAGGCTGTTCCCCCAGGAGCTGGGACTGGAGCTGCTCCCAGTATTTTTCAGCGACAAGCCGGCAGCTGGATTCCAGAAACGTAGCCGGAAAAGGGCAGATATATTCCAGCTCCCTGTTGCGGTGCAGCGCCAGATGCAGGTCTTCGGGGACTTTGACTTTCTCCTGCAGTACGGCTGTTACGACTCCTCTGGCGGTGTTGTCCGTGAAAACCAGCACTCCGTCGGGACGATTCGGCTGCTTCCAGAGCAGCCTGAATTGTTCGTATCCGTACCGTTCCTGATTCCTGACATATTCCGAAGGACTGCGGATCCATTCTTTCCTCAGCTCAAGCCGTGCCTCAGATATGGCGGAATTGAAGTGCCGGTAGAAATGTTCCGTATTCTTTTTCTCCATTGTACAGATCAGCCCGACAGAGCGACATCCCTTGGCGGCCAGGCTTTGAATGCCGGAATCAACAAACTGATTTAAATCATACTCCACGTGAGAAGGCAATAAAGAGCCTAATCCGGCGGCAGGGAGGGGAAGTTGAGGTAGCCATTTGAGATGACGAACAGCTGCGGACAGGGCAAAAAGAGCCTGGATCTTATGTTCAGCTGCCGCCGTTTCCAGCGCCGGCCACGGAGATGTCTGCTCCGATACTGGGCGGGTATCGAAAAAAAACTCCTCCCTGACATTGTTCTCTTTGAGGATATCCTGGAAATCCCTATAGACCCGCCGGGCAAAATCCAGTTCCTTGATGTCAAAATTCCAGATTGCACTGCTGGAATACACCCCGACCGTTGAAAGCCGATTGCCTGTCTGGCGGACAAATGTCCCTTTCCGTTGAAGCCGTTCCAGAAGCCCCTCCTGAGTCAGGATGACTAGTGC
>JBAQUG010000132.1:0-2490 GCA_049297395.1 Victivallales bacterium
CGCGGAGAAGCAAGTTCTCGAAAAATATGATCCTGCCCTGGTAGGCGCGAACATCGACAAGATCCTCAAGGCCCTTGCAAAAATAGAGTATGATACGAATACGAAGAATTTCGTGCTGAAGTTCTAAGTATTTTTCCTGCAGGAAAAATACATCCTATCGCTTCTTAACGGAACGTCTTGGAGAAATCGTCTTCTCCCTTGCCCGAAGCTGTATGCGTATGGGCAGTCCGGTAAGACCAAGACTTTTCCTAAGGGAATTCTTGAGATATGTAAGATAGTTGGTTGTGCAGACACCGGGATCGTTCACGAATAAAAGGAATCGAGGAGGCTCATTCCCCACCATTGTCGCATAATAGACCTTGAAATGGTGCTTGACAGTTCCAATTGCTGAAGGAGCATTCTTGGAAGTTGCATCGTTGAGAATCTTGTTGATCAGCGAAGTCGGGATCTGCATCCGCATGTTTTCCCTTACTTCCGCTATCGCCGAGGTTATCTTGTCGAAGTTGGATCCGTCGAGCGCTGAGATGAACACCACCGGCGCGTAATCCATGAAATGCATGCAGTAGCTTATCTCGCTCTGGACATCCTCCCTCTTGACCGCCTTCCTGCACAAATCCCACTTGTTCGCGAGTATGATGCAGCCTTTGCCAGACTGCGCGATCATGTCCGCGATCTTCTTGTCCTGGGCGGTGACGCCATCGATGCTCGCTTCAACTACGAAAAGCACGAGCTGTGCTTTTGAAACTGCCTCTTCAGCCCGCATGACGCTGAAAATTTCCACCGATGTATCAGCCTTGCGTTTCTGCCTGAGGCCAGCGGTATCGACAAGGACGGCCGGCACCTTCCCTTCCTTGCATTGAAGCTCAAAGCTTACTTCGACGGAATCCCTGGTCGTTCCAGGAATATTGCTGACCATCACACGCTTATGTCCGACAAGCCGGTTGACAATGGATGATTTCCCGACGTTGGGGCGTCCGACAACGGCAATTCTCAGGCCTGGTTCCACCAGCGGCGCCGCATTCTCCCAGTCGATCACCTCGACAATCGCGTTTAAAAGCGTATCAATACCTCTCCTGTGGACGCACGACACCGGAAATATCTTGTCAAACCCAAGTTTTGCGAAATTCGCAGCCTCGTTGTCTATGTTGGAATTATCAGCTTTGTTCACTGCAACGAAAACCGTCTTCCCGCTCGTGCGGAGCTTTGCCGCAATATCCATGTCGAGCGCAGTTGCACCTGCCTGGACATCGGTGACAAGAACCAGCACTTCCGCGCTGTCGATCGCGATATCCACCTGTTCTTTTATTTCAGAGTCCCAGATTCCGAGATTCTTCTTCTGTCCGCCAAACATTCCGAGTCCGCCGGTGTCGATGATCTGGAAATGCCTGTCGTTCCATTTGGCCGGAGCGGCGACGCGGTCGCGGGTGACACCGCTCTCCTCGTGGACGATCGCGAGACGGCGTTTGAGTATTGCGTTGAAAAGGGAGGACTTGCCCACGTTCGGGCGTCCCACGATTGCTACTGTCGGAATTTTATAATCCATGGTGAACCTCTTACTAAGCACAAAGAGACAAAGTTTTCATTATGAAGAGAATATACTCTACTCTACATTTGAATATTTACGCGGAAGGTTGGTGGATTTTACGATGGAATTTCATTTTGCAGGGTCGACGACCCTACCCATAAACAGGATGGTCTTGGTCGAATTCTCCCTTATTGTAAAAATAAAGGGATGGTCAGCACGAAATACCATTACAGGAGGACCGGCGCTTATGGTGTCTGCAATAACAACAGTTGCAGCTGCTGCCTCGGTTCCTTCCTCATCAACATTCACAAGAGCTTTATGAAGGACAATTGAAATGAAAAGGCTTTTGCGCATCTCCATTCCCGTAAAGTCGGCCTTGAACGCATCAAAAGCATCCTTCATACCCATTTCCATAAACTTTTCGCTCAGGAAACACTTATACTCCATCTTGAATCTAGGTATTGTCAGACGAACCTTTTCGCCTTTCAACGATATGTTCTTGTATTCGCCATCGAAAACCTTCTTTTCAACATCATTAAATTTCTTAATATCTTTGGGCAGGACTATAACCATGGAGAAGTCCTTACCCAGATATGGTAATATGACAAGCTGGATATCTTCGTTTTCAAAATACTGGATATTCAATTCCTGATTCATCATCGGAACGTTCACCTCTTGATCGGATGTCACACGGAACTTGTCTTCTACAGTTATTCTTTTATCAAACTGATACAGCCACTTCGCCTTGAAATAAATCGCGTTCACAAGGACAAGTTTAGTCAAATCGTTGAACATGTCCTCGGAAACAATGTTCTTTATCTTTTTGTTTGTCTGCCTTTCAACCCACTCGTTTATCTGCTTCGTAATCTGCGCCTTGTCACTTATGAAATCTGCAGACTGTATCGGAGCCGAATAATTTTTCTTAACAAGATTTAAATAATCCTGCAGGAAGGGATGTTTATTAT
>JBAQUG010000133.1:0-3615 GCA_049297395.1 Victivallales bacterium
CGCGGCTACAGCAGAAGCAATGAACAAAAATCAATCGTAGTCAGACCAGTAGATGTCTTTGATTGTACCTTTGTATTTCCATTCATCAGGTTTTTTACAAAGATCTGCCCTTACAGGATTGTTCATCATGTAGATGTCCTTTTCCCTGTAGCTATCGGCGCTTCGCAGAATATGATCGAAAAATCCTTGCTGCCAATGAGGTCTTTTGACATTCATTTCATCCATCTTGACACTTAAAAAGCATTTCAGGGATTTAATCCACTTTTTGAGACCGCAGCTTTCAAGATTTATCCAGACGTACAAGTGGATGTGATCCGGCATGATTACGTGTGTCCCGACGAAGACTCCATGATTTTTAGCTTCATCGCAAAAAATGAGGAAGGTTTCGTGGATCTTATCATTTGCAAGAACTTTTTTCCTGTCGCGCGTGTTGAACGTTATGAAATAAAATGGCTTTACACCGCTGAACAATGTCGTAAGACGAGGAGGTCTTTTAGGATATTCCACCATATCGTATGTTCCTTCTATAATTATGTCTGCTGTAGCCGCGTCACTCTGTTGACGCGTCTTTTCCAATAGTACTATATCCGGTCATTCATATTTTTCTGTATTTATCTTTCCGTAGCCGCGTCACTCTGTTGACGCGTCTTTTCCCATGTTCCCTTATCCGGGCATTTTTTACTTTATCTTGCTGTAGACACGCCACTCTGTTGGCGTGTGAATTTAGAGAATTCAATACAAGACGCTACAGTAAGTCATCATACTTCTTAATCGCACATTTTCCTGCTCTTTTTATAAATATTTTACTCCGGAAAATTTATTCCAGCTCATGGTACTCGCAGAGCTTGTCGATCCATTCGGAGAGTTTCAGCCAGGTCTTCTGGGGATATTCGGGCAGGGGAGTTCCGGATATGATGGAATTTATCAGTTTTTTCATGGCTTCTATTTTCTTGGGATCCATGCTGAAATTCATTGCCTCAGGAAGGAATCCGTGTTCGTCGAGATAGACAAGTTTCACCAGTTCCGTCCAGGGAACTTCGGTTTTGGACTTGCCCAGGGCTGCAAAGGCTGTCTTTAATGCGGAATAGACTTCCGGAGAAGGGAGCATGCTCTGCGAATTTCGCAGTATGAAAGTTCCTATCGCACATCCCTTCAGGAAGTTCTGGGGGAAGTTGGCGATGCTGTCAAAAGTGTGTAATATCTCCACGGAATGCATGTTATTGAGGCCGGAATTTTTATGATTGAAGCTTACTTCCAGCTCGCGGAAGAGATCGATCTGCGGGAACTTCTTCTTTGAAATCTGTCTCGCCCCCTTGACCATGAAATCAATGCGTCCGTGTTCCGGACTGAGTGTCGCTGCGATGACGCTTGTCTCGCTGTATGGAGTCTTCCTCAGAACCAGTACAGGGGTCGAAATCATTTTATAGTTTTTCGTTGTTAAATTTTTTGCCTTGCAAAAAAAATCCCATTGGAGACTGACACTACGGAGCCAAACCTGAGGCATAGGCGCTTCTTGATGTGCCCGAAAGGTATGCCTGAAATAACCGGACCATCTACGTCTTCTGCGAATTTCGCAAAGATTCTCATTCTTTCCTTTTCGTTTCCGCAGCGCCTGAAATTTCCGAGGAGCAGTGCGGAGATGTCTTTCAAGACTCCAGCGAGCTGGAGATGCGTGAGATATCGGTCGAGTTTGTAGGCAGGCTCGCAAAGATCCTCGACCAGGAGCACGGCACCTTTCAAGTCTGGAAGATACGGCGTGCCGAGCATGGTCGTCAGGACTGTTAGGTTGACCGGTATTATCTTTCCGGAGGCTTTGCCTCCTTTAATCATCGTCAATTTAAATTTTTCCGCAAGCGGAAAAATTTTTCCTGATGTGGGGGAGAAGGAAGAAGACAAGGACTCCCACGTCAAAGGATGCCTGAGCGCTCTTGGAAGTTCCGAGGTCATAGGCGAGGATATTGCGATTCCCGCTTTTTTTGCGAACATCGCAAGGTGGAAGGCGGTGATGTCGCTGTATCCGAGGACAGGAATATTTCTTTTTTTCAGAAGTGCCCAGTCGATCTTGCTGAGAAGCTGGGCCGAACCGTAGCCTCCGCGCGAACTTAGAATCAGGTCAATGGACTTGTCCTTGAGTGCCCTGTTGAAGTCGGAAATGCGAAGTTCGCAGCCGGATGGAAGTTTTTCACCGGGTTCAGGCGCGAAGACATTCGGCATGACGGTTGTCCTGATACCGAAACCTTTCAGGAGTTTGCAGGTCGAGGAGATGGCTTCTCTTTTAGGTTTTCCCGCAAGGGAGACGATGGCGACATGTTTGATATGTTTAGGAAATGGGTTTTTAATCATATTTATTCTCCGCAAACAGCATTGTAACCATGAAACATTCGGAAATATAAACCACGAAACACACTAAGCACACGAAAAACTCATAAATGTTAATTTTCGCCATATGAAAGCCTGGCAATGATTGATTTTTATCAGATATGAGATACATAATATCAGCCAGAAAGGCCAAGAAACATGAGGAAAAAGACTGCTGGAACAGACTGGGCTCTTCTTGAGAAGATGAAGGATTCGGACATTGACTGCACTGATATTCCGGAACTGACTCCTGAATTTTTCAAGACCGCCAAACTGGAATTCTCCTCTCCGAAGAAATCCCTGTCTATCAGGCTTGACAGCGATCTTGTGGATTTTTTCAGGAAACAGGGGAGGGGATACCAGACGCGCATGAACGCAGTTCTGCGCTGCTACATGGTGGCTGCGCACGGGAAATAAATTTGCAGGGCAAATTTATGATCTGAAACGCCTTGCGAACAAGCGTGACGTCCCATGCCAGCTCCTGAAGACCTTCCTCGCCGACCGCATCGAAGCCGAACTGCATCCAGTCAAAGGATAAATTTGCGTGGCAAATTTATAATTTGGAGAAAGTTTCAAATAGTTCCTTTGTGCCAGGGACCTTTTGGATTCCAATGAAAGTCAAAGGGCTGTCCATCTGCAATAGAATTGAGGACGGGTACGAGAAATTCAGAAATATCCTTGACGGTTTCCGGAAATGGTTTTTGCTCCTTGGCTCCAATACGCCGCAGAAAACCCTTCCATTGAGCCTGCTTGTCCGACGCTTCACTGAATTCCGCCGTGAGTCCAATAGGCAGCTCTGCCAGCACAGGCGTGTTACGACGGGCAAAGGTCGCCTCCAGCGCCTTCCGCAAAGTATCTCCATCAAAGGAAAAGTGCCGGGAAAGCGTCCATATGTCGAAATAATCCTTCATGCGGCTGTTCTTGAGTCCTAAAGTTAGCATGGCTTGGAATTTTTCTGCAATCGTGGTATAGCGCGAATATGTAGCAATTATTACATGAGGAAAGGGAAGCAGTGGTTTCAAATCCATAATTATGGGTTTCGGCGATACTGTGCGCCCAACCTGATTATGATAGATTCTGCCCCTGTAAACATGGTAACACTTCTCCATTTCTTGCCACGGTGATGTGGTCGTTCACGAGTAACCAGGTTTCGATGGCAAGGCGTATCGCCTTCTCATCATTGATACATTGTCCCAGCTCCTCCCTGATTTCAAGTTTCCGTTCTATGATCCACTCATAAATCTCCTTTCTGTCACG
>JBAQUG010000134.1:0-12154 GCA_049297395.1 Victivallales bacterium
GATCAGGAAGTCATAGATATCGACAGCCTGATTGAGGTCATGTTCATAGACAACCGAGCGGGTCGAAGGATCCGGCAGCATCTGGTAATAAGTCAGCCATGTGCCTACCAGTCCCGGAGGGAATGGAGGCAGGTCGGTTCCTTTCTGCATTTCCAGCAGCGTGTCCAGATATCCGGCATTGGGAGTTCCAAGGATGATCAGGCGATCGATATATTTGCTTCCCGCCCAGGTGATGTTCGGCTTCCCCCCCTCCTCCGGAAGGTCCGCCGTCCCGTAGCAGAGATAGTAGCGCGAGACCAGTCCTCCCATCGAATGTCCGATCAAATCGAATTTGACATCATAATCCTTCACACCGTAAAGGACTTCATATTGCTTCTGGATATATTTCCTCTTTTCAAGGATGTATCCATGGAGTTTGACTGCATTTTCCTGCAGGTCGCGGCGCCAGTCATAGGAGAACTGGAAAAGATTATAAAAGTTCTTTCCCGGGTCGAGAGTCGCGCCTTCCAGCTGATAACCACCCCCATGCAGGACATTTACGAGGTTCATATAGGCATTCTCCTTGAAGGTCATCCCGAGGAAATTCACTTCGACTGTGTTAAGCGTGCCATTTGGAACTGTCTCGTCCTTGATGTCCTTAAGCGGCTTGAATTTCACCATCGGAATACTCAAGGCGCGCATTTTTTCATCCGATATGGAATATCCGTCCTCGCTGCTGAACTTCCCCCAGATGTTCTTGCCGCTTTTCTTGTCAAGCATGTTGGATCCCAGGAATCCATGGACAATAATGACCGGGTTGCGGTAAACGCCCTCATAGGCAATGGCCTTTTCCTGCAACGTCCCGATGATGCTTTCAGAAAACTTGGCATCAGAGGTATATGACCTTTCAGCGCTCATACAACCGTAAAGAAAAACAGTTATGACAGCAAGATTTAAAACGCAGAAAATCTTTTTGAACATGGTTGGCTCCCTTTCCATTCGTAAACTATCATCATGGGAACTTTAATCAAGATGGAAAAAATAAAGTAAACTTGGACAAACCATGGTATCGTGGCAATAGTTCCATTGGAATTCCTGGAAAGGAATATCATATTAGACGAAACACTACTTTTATAAGTGGGGGGCAATGCCAGACATCTCATGCATCTTCAAGCTCAGGGACGGCAGGAATCTCGGTTATGCCGAATACGGGAAGCCTGACGGCACTCCGGTATTTTATTTCCATGGCTACCCCGGATCCAGGCTCGAGGCCGAACTCGCCGACAAGGCAGCATTCCATTATAATTTCAGATTCATCGGTGTAGACCGGCCGGGCTATGGACTTTCGGCTCCCAAGCCGGGACGAACTCTGATAGATTGGCCCGACGACATTTCCGAACTCGCTGAACATCTCGGCTTCGGCAAATTTCATATAATCGGCCTTTCCGGAGGAGCACCCTACGCCTCCGCATGCGCCTGGAAAATTCCATCGCGCCTGATATCCGTCGGGATTATCAGCGGACTCGGCCCGGTGGACGTCCCTGAACTGAAATCCCGGCTCAGCGGTTTCCAGAGGTTCTGGTTCTCCACGGCGAAACATTTTCCTTTTGTCATAAGACCATCTGCATACATTGTCGGCAAAATGATCTGCAGGCATCCAGACAAATTCCGCGAAATACTCAAGGAACGGACATCCGAACCTGACAACCAAGCCCTGGACGATCCTGAAATCCTCGGGGCTTTCACAAGAGCATTCCACGAGGGATTGAACGGGAGCACCGAGGGGTTCCGCAGGGACTTGCTGATCTACGCGAATCCCTGGGGCTTCAAATTGGAGGACATCAAGTGTAAGGTAAGGCTTTGGTACGGCGAGAAGGATTTTATCGTGCATGCAGACTTCGGACGCCATTACGCAAGATGCATTCCCGGATGCCAGGCCGAGTTCTTCCCCAATGAAGGGCATTTCTCGCTTGCTGGAACCAAGATCGAGCATATGCTGGGAGGATTATAAGATTTTAAGGGCCTGCTAAAATATAAAATGCACCGGGCTCGGTTCACGGAATGTCGTAGACTGCGAACTCACAATCGAGGTTTCCGTTCTTCATTGGAAACATCTGCACAGGTTTCACGAAAATGCTCTTCAAGGCAGCAGGATTGGCGGTTATGAACGCGACACGGCATCCGTGGAGCCTGGTGAAGGCCGCGCCCATCTTCCTATAGAATTCGACATCAACCCCCATCCTCTCGTTGAAAGGAGGATTTGTTACGACAATCCGCTTTGCACCATCGGCCTGGATATCCTCGATACGGGCTTCGCGGAAATTTATTTTAAGACCGGCGCGCTTCGCATTCTCCTTTGCGCTCTCAAGAACTGCCGGATCGGAGTCGGAAGCAATTATCTTCGGCATGTTGCCGGTGGCGTCACGACGGCATTCCCCGCGCAGGCGCTTCATTGTCTCAGCGGCATTGTCATCAAAATTGGCCCAGCGCTCAAAACCGAACTTGTCCCTGAAAACTCCAGGAGAAATGTTCTTCGCCCAGAGGCCCGCTTCGATGGCGATTGTTCCTGAACCGCACATGGGATCCCATAACGGAGTATTCCTGTCCCATCCCGAGTACATCAGCATCGCGGCGGCAAGAGTTTCCTTCAGCGGCGCCTCTCCCTTATCCAGCCGGTATCCCCGTTGGAAAAGCGGTTTGCCGCACATGTCGAGATAGACCGTCGCCTTGTTGTTGCCCAGGAAAATGAAAATCCGGACGTCAGGCTCGTCGCGGTCCACATTCGGACGCGAGCCGTGTACCTCGCGCAGCTGGTCGACGATCGCGTCCTTCGCCTTCTGGGCGATATAATTAGTGTGGGTCAGATAGCTGGAATGGCAGAACGCGCTTACCGCCAGAGTATGTTCGGGAGTCAGATACGGAGTCCAGTCGATGCTCTTGACGCCTTCGTACAAGTCATTTTCGGTCTGAGCCGGAAAACGCCTGAGGACAAGCTGGATGCGCTGGGCGATCCTTGACTGCAGGCAGGCCTTCCACCCCTCCTCTATTTCTCCCAGGAACGGGGTTCCACCGCTGTTCAGGCGGACACTTTTGAATCCGAGTTCGATAAGTTCATTCTGAAGGGCTCTTTCAGTACCGCTGCTTGCTGTCGCAAAAAATTCCATATGATGTCTTTTCTGTTTTTATTGGAGATAAATATAAACCGCAAAACACGCGAAGCACACGGAAAACTGATAATTTCTGCATTGACGAGCAGTGATCAGACCGGACAGGATTTGCCTTTCCTGGCAAACATTTTCTTCTTGACTTTTTTCGAGCAGTCGGGACATATCCCAAAAGAAGCATTTATTTTCCTGTCCTGGGACACTTCGCTTTTCTTTAAATCGCAGAGCTTGTTGCACCATGAGCAGATCATCGGAATGATCTTTATTTCAGGCAGCGTGTTCCTATGTATTTTTTCAGTTGAATTCATATTTCCCTTATCCAGTGAACGTCCAAGACATGCAGATCCTTAAAACTGTTATCTACAGTTGCCTTTTAATGATATCAAAAAAAGGACTGGATGTCAATAGCAGTGTTAAAATTCAAACGATAAAAGGCCCTATGTTCAATATACCTGGCCTAATTCCTGCAATATCACCTATCTCCTTGATTTCACTTGACTTTTGAGAGTTATTTACATATAATACCCTTGTGCTTTGGGAGCAATGATGGGGTCGGTAAAAATACCGTCCCACACAGGGGTTTAACGAAAACATCAAGGGGAAAACTGCCATGGGGACTCTAGGATCTTGCGGGTCTGCTCTTTCCTGTTTCCGCTTCAACAAATTATTCATTAATATTTCCATAATCCGGAGCTTGTCATGAAAAAACTGTTTTTGTCGCTTTTATTTAGCTTGTTTGTTTCTTATAATCCTGCACAAGCATGGGCGGGGACTTCAACCGACACCAAAAATGACTTGACCCTTTCACAGCGTGCAAACCAGGCAATGGATCCCAAGGACAACGCAGTAAAGATGGATGGCGGCAAGGCAGTGCTCAAGTGCTCCATGCAGGCCGTTGACGCGACTATTGATGCCAATGGACTGAAAATCAGGTCTACCTCGATATCCGAGGGAATCGGCGAATTCTCCCTGGGCGCAGCTGGCGTGGGCCGCGAAGGACAGATTAAAAGCTTATCCGGTGAAAAAGGACAGCTCACATCCGAAGGAAACATTGTCCGTCTCGCAAAATCCACTGTCATCGAGGAGTTCTCGACATCCGCCGACGGAGTCCGCCAGGATTTCATCGTGAATTCACGTCCAGCAGGGAACGGCCCCCTGCTTCTCAACCTTGAACTTTCAGGAGCGGAGGTCTCAGGTTCAGGCCCTGCCCTCCTCATCGAACTCGCATCCGGCAGAAAACTTTTCTACTCCAATCTTCATGTTACCGACGCCTCGGGTAAAACACTTTCCTCAGGGATGTCCGCTATGGCATCGAACGCCATCGGCATCACAGTCAACGACGCTGATGCAACATATCCTGTCCGCATAGATCCGATCATCGGTGATGCGGACTGGACACCCATCAACACGCAAATCCCGGGCACAAATGGTGAAGTATATGCGATGGCATACAGGGCGGGAAATCTCTACATAGCCGGTTACTTCACAGCCGTAAAAGACGTTCCGGCAAAGTTCATCGCCAAATGGGATGGAGCGAATTGGAGTGGCCTCGGTTCGGGAATGAACGGACGTGTAAGCGCAATAACATTCGACTCGCTGGGCAATCTCTACGCCGGTGGAGGATTCACTACCGCTGGAGGCGTATCGGCAACCCGCATAGCCAAATGGAACGGCACCACATGGAGTGCTCTCGGATGGGGAATGAATAATGAAGTATATGCACTGGCATGCGATTCCTCGGACAACCTGTACGCCGCAGGATTCTTCTCATACGCCGGAGGCGTGGTTGCAAACCGCGTCGCAAAATGGAACGGCACCGCCTGGAGCGCGCTCGGAACGGGAATGGACTATGGCGTCACGGCTCTGGCGTGTGACTCTTCGGACATCATCTACGCTGGCGGAGGATTCACCAGCGCCGGAGGCGTCGCTGCAAACCGCATTGCAAAATGGAACGGCACAGCCTGGAGCACTCTCGGTTCAGGAATGAACAACACAGTCAACTGCCTGCTTTTGGACTCCTCTGATAATTTGTTCGCGGGCGGAGACTTCATCACCGCAGGCGGTATAACGGTCAACCGCGTCGCCAGATGGAACGGGGCCGCATGGAGCGATCTCGATTCAGGTGTCAGCGGTCCGGTATATTCCCTGGCCCTTGACTCATCCGGCAGCTTATGCGCCGGTGGCTGGTTCATCAATGCGGGAGGCGATCCGGCAGTCAATATCGCAAAATGCACCAACCCGAACACCAGCCCCGCATGGAGCGCCCTCGGAACGGGAATAAGTAATAATGTATATGCGCTTGCAGGCGATCCGTCCGGGAACATATATGCCGGCGGACGCTTCACCACTGCCGGAGGCGGTTCAGCAAACAATATCGCGATGTGGAACGGAGCATGGAATGCGTTCGGAACAGGCATGAACAATTTATCAAGCAGCTTATACGAGAACGTGTCGGTCATGGCATGCGACTCCTCGGGAAACATATATGTCACCGGGCAATTCAGCACTGCCGGAAGCGTACCTGCAAGCCGCATCGCAAAATGGGATGGCGCAAACTGGAGCGCTCTCGGAACGGGATTGGACGAGTACAGTTGGATCAATACCATGCTCTGCGACTCATCGGGGAGGTTATACGTTGGAGGCAGCTTCAGCATGATCGGCGGCGTGTCCGCAAAAAATGTTGCAATGTGGAACGGATCATGGAATGCTCTCGGAACGGGAGGCAACAATGGAACCAACAGTTCCGTGTATGCACTGGCAATTGACTCATCCGACAACTTATACGTCGGTGGAGACTTCGATATGGCCGGAGGCGTTGTCCCGGCAATCCGCGTAGCAAAATGCACTACCCCAAGCACCAGCCCCACATGGAGCGCCCTTGGTTCGGGGACGAATGACAGGATCCGCTCCCTGGTTTTTTACGACGCCTCGAACCTCTACGCAGGCGGAGACTTCATCATCGCCGGAGGCGTCACGGTCAACCGCATCGCAAAATGGAATGGCACCACATGGAGCGCGCTCGGGTCGGGGATGAGTAGCGGCCTGGTAAATTCAATGGCATGCGATCCTGCTACCGGAAATCTTTATGCTGCCGGCTCGTTCATCAAGGCAGGCGGCATCTCAGTCTACGGCATAGCAAAATGGACCGCCGCCACCTCCACGTGGAGCGCGCTCGGGTCGGGAATTTCCTATCCTTACAGCAGCGATCCTGTCGTTGCAGTAAAATGCGACTCCCTGGGAAATCTCTATGCTGCTGGAAGTTTTGAAACGGCAGGCGGCGTACCGGCAAACTGTATCGCAAAATGGAACGGTTCCGCATGGAGCGCACTCGGTTCCGGGACGAACAATAAAATCTACACCATGGCTTTCGATCCCGTTGGAGACAATCTCTACGTCGGCGGAGGTTTTACAGTCGCAGGCAACCAGTTCTCAGCCTATGTGGCACAGTATGCCGTTTCCCAAAATCCTCCAGCAGACCTGACAATCGCCAAAGTCGGAGATGGAACAACCACTCCTGCCCCAGGCAAGACATCCGTCACCACCGGTAAGGCCGTTGTGATCAAGGCAACACCCACCGCAGGAAATGATTTTACCGGCTGGACGGTCAGCGGTCCGGAGGCTGTGGTCGCAGACATTGGCGCCGCCAATACCACGGTCACCATTTCCGGAAATGCCACGGTCACTGCGAATTTCGCAATAAGTGTCAATGATATAACATCTTCCGCCGGTGCAGGCGGTTCAATCGCGCCACTCGGGGTGATACCCGTGAATTATTATGGCTCCAAGACCTTCACTATAACGCCTGCCGCAAACTACCATATAGCCGATGTTGAGGTCGATGGGACATCCGTCGGCGCGGTCACAAGCTACAAATTCACCAATGTCAAAACCGACCATGCGATAGATGCGACTTTCGCAATCAACACCAATACCGTCACATTCGTCGAAGGCGCAAATGGGACCATCACCGGAACAAAGGTACAGGCAGTCGATTACGGATCAGACTCTGATCCTGTAACGCCAGCCCCCAATCCCAATTATGAATTCGTCAACTGGACCGGCACGGGTTTCGCATCAACAGATAATCCACTTACGCTCACGAATGTGACATCACCAAAGACGATCACTGCGAACTTCGCACACCAGAAGGCTAACCTGACAATGGGCACTGCCGGTGGGACTGGAACAATAACTCCAGCCGCAGGTGTAAAATCCGTCGATACTGCCACTCCGATTGCAATTAAAGCGACTCCTGCCACGAACAATGCCTTTGTCAACTGGACAGTTACAGGCGGCGCAATAGTTACAAGCCCTAATTCAGCAAGTACAACTGTAACTCTAACGGCAGATGGGACAGTGACTGCTAATTTCAATACCGGGGTAGTTCTGACAATGGCTAAAGTTGGAAGTGGAACTGTATCTCCTAATATCGGCGCAAAAAATGTTGTCACCGGCGTTCCGGTTGACATTAACGCTATTCCTGACACTGGTTATGTCTTTGACCATTGGACAGTAGATGTTCCTGGAAACGTAACAGGATTGGTAGCCGGTGATGCAAGCACTACTGCGACTCTTTCAGGCCCTGCAAAAATAACTGCGAATTTCGTAATAATTACAAATACGATAACATCATCGGCACCTGGAGCCGGATCCGGCGGTTCAATTACGCCCAGCGCTTCTGTGAATTATAACGCTTCCAAGACTTTCACAATGACACCTGATGCCAACTATCGTGTAGCCGACGTTCTTGTCGACGGCGTATCCGTCGGCGCCGTCACCAGCTATACTTTTGCGAATGTAAAATCAGCCCACACGATAGTTGCGAGTTTCGCACTGGCAAAGGCGAATCTGACGATGGTGAGCGATCCTGCCAAGGGAACGGCGACTCCTGCCTCCGGCTCCGTCAACATATCCACGCCTATTGCAATTAAAGCTACCCCAAAAGCAGGATTTGCCTTCGACTATTGGACGGTAGCAGACGGCGCGACAGTCGCAAATCCAGCTTCCTCAAGCACGACAGTAACGCTGACAGGAGCCGGTACTGTCACTGCCCATTATATAAATCTCTGGGCTTTGACCATGGCGAAAAATGGAAGTGGAACGGTATTCCCGCTCGGCGGCAATGTCCTTGATGGCTTCCCGGTCGCGATCACCGCCACGCCTGCCACCGGTTATAGCTTTACAGGCTGGACGGGCTCGGCCGGCGTCACATTTGAAAACGCCTCGCTTCCAGGAACCTCCGCGACTCTTACGGCAAATGGCACAGTCACTGCGAATTTCGCAATCGATACATTCCTGATCACGTCATCGGCCGGTGCAAATGGCACAATCACTGCATCTGGCGCCGTGGCATATAACGGCTCAAAGACTTTCACAATTACACCTGATGCCAACTATCGTGTTGCCGACGTTCTTGTCGACGGCGTATCCGTCGGCGCAATCAAGACCTATACTTTCACCGCGGTAAAGGCCAACCACGAGATAGTTGCGAGCTTCGCACTGGCAACGGCGACACTGACGATGGCGAATGATACACATGGTTCAACTACTCCTATCGCCGGGGGCACTGTCGTCACGGCCTCACCAATTCCGATCAAGGCAACTCCAGCCACTGGTTATGTCTTTGACCATTGGGAAGCTTCCGGAGGCGCAATGGTTGCAAATGACGCCCTTGCCAGCACAACAACGACTCTGATAGCAGATGGAACAGTAAAAGCCTATTTCGCAGTCGGCAAATACAAGATAACAGCGACTGCCGGTGCAAAAGGTTCAATCACCCCGCTCGGTGACGTTTTTGTGAATTATAATACATCAAAGACCTTCGCCATAAAACCTGCCGCCAACTATCATGTTGCAGATGTCAAGGTTGATGGCTCATCAATCGCAGTCGGTCCGGTCACCAGCTTTATTTTCTCTAATGTCAAAGCCGACCATGACATAGATGCGACTTTTGCAATCAACACCAATACAGTCACATTTGTCGAGGGTGCAAATGGAACCATTACCGGGTCAAAGGTCCAGACGCCAGACTATGGCACGGCCTGCAGTGAAGTAATTGCAATTCCAAACGACGACTACGAGTTCGTCAATTGGACAGGCGCCGGATTCACAACATCAACGAACGATCACCTGACGCTTGCAAATGTGATATCGCCCAAGACGATCACAGCTAATTTCAAGCATGTCCAGAAGACTCTGACAATGGCGAATGACACACATGGCACGACAACTCCGGCTGTCCCAACACTTATAAACACCCTTACGCCTTATACAATTAAGGCGACACCCAAAGCGGGATATGCCTTCCTCAACTGGGGTGTCAGCGACGCGGCCAAAGCATCGCTTGCAAGCGAAACTTCCGCCACTACGAGCGTCATTATTACTGACAACGTGACGGTCACTGCGAATTTCATAGGCGGCTCGGTCCTGACGATGGCCAAGGTCGGCAACGGATCTGTTAATCCTGCCGTCGGCACAAGCAATGTCATCACCGGCACCGCATTTGATATTTCCGCGACACCCGATGTCGGCTACAAGTTTGTCAACTGGGCTGTCTCCGGCGGGGCCACTGTTCCTGATTTCCTGAATCCAAGCACGAAGGCGACGCTCACGGCAGCCGGAAAAATAACTGCGAACTTCGCACTGATTACAAATACGATAACGGCATCGGCCGGCGCAAACGGAACGATCACCCCGAGCGGCACTGTGACCGTGAATGATGGCGCCGCCAAGAGTTTCACGATAACACCGGCAATCTATTATCATGTCGCCGAAGTCCTGGTAGACGGCGTGTCCGTCGGCGCGCCCACAACCTACAATTTCACGAACGTCAAGGAAGCACACACAATAGAGGCGAGCTTCACGATCAACACGAACACCGTCACCTTTGTCGAAGGTGCCAATGGAACCATAACCGGGCCAAAGATCCAGGCAATAGACTATAATGGATCCGGTACGCTTGTGACGGCTGTTCCCAATGCCGACTATCATTTCGTGAACTGGACAGGCACGGGATACGTGACTACAACCAATGAAGCCTTGACGGTATCAGGCGTGAAGGCCCCCTTGACCATCACTGCGAACTTCGCACATAAGAAGGCTACATTGACGATGTCGAGTACAAACACGGCGCGAGGCACTGTGACACCTGCAAGCGGAACTTTCGACATCAACACCCCGATACAGATCAAGGCGGTTCCTAAGGCCGGCTTTGCCTTTGAAAGCTGGTCGCGTGCCGACGGGGCCATAGTTGCGGATGAGAACATCCCAAGCACCACCGCAAGCCTCTCTGCAGATGGAAGCGTGGCCGCAACTTTCCAGCCCGGCTCGGTCCTGACTATGGCCAAAGGTACCGGAAATGGCACATTTACTCCAGCCACCGGCCCAGTTATCACCGGCATTGCAATTCCTATTCTAGCAACGCCGGCTGGCGGATACCATTTCACAAATTGGACGGTCAACAGCGGCACTGCCATAATTGGCGATGCAAACGCTGCAAGCACAAACGTGACGGTTACCTCGACCACCGCCAAGCTGACTGCGAATTTCGCACAGAACACCAATGATCTCATAATGACAATATCTCCAGATGGCGCTGGAACAACAACACCTACATCAACTTCAGGCATACCAGCCGGTGTTGCTTATGCATTAAAGGCTACCCCTGCGACTGGCTGGCATTTCGTGAAATGGACATTGCTCAGCGGTTCGGCGACAATAGCCAACACAGCTGCCGCAAGTACGACAGGCACTCTCACCGGTCCAGACGGCGCCACCGCTGAACTGCAGGCCGAATTTGCACACGACACTACCTCCCTGACAGTGGCAGTGACCGGGAACGGAGGAATCAGCGGCGATGTATCTCTCGGAGCAAACACGGTTGACACAATTACAGATTTGAGCATCATCGCATCTCCGACCGCCGGCAGTCATTTCGTCAACTGGACTTCGACCGGTGGAGCTGTCATCGCCGATAAGACGTCAGATGCGACAACGGTAAGACTTACTGGCCCAGGCACCGTCACCGCGAATTTCGCAATTTACGACTACAGCGTCGTCTTCGAATCATCAGACATATCGCACGGAACTGTAGTAGGCACCACCCCGCAGACCGCTCCTTTCGGCGGAACATGCTTGCCGGTAAAGGCCATCCCGCTGCCAGGTTATCATTTCGTCGAATGGTCGGGCACAGGAACATTCATACCAACTTCCGTCAACCCGCTGACAGTGACAGTAGATCAGGCCGAAGACATGGTCATCACTGCGATGTTCGCACAAAACCAGGGCAACCTAACCATCGATCATACTGGAACTGGAACGACCATACCAGCCTCAGGATCTGTAATTGCTGTAAATACCAATGAGCCTCAGGGAATTTCAGCGACAGATTCCAATTTCGTGAACTGGACAATATCCGGCGCCGGCACAATAGAAGATCCTCTGGCCCAAGTCACGACCGTAACTCTTACTGGAGTCGATGGAAACAGTCCAACCGCATGCAATGTGACTGCAACGGCAAATTACCTGCCCCCTGCCCTGACTCCGGGCGTTCCCTACAACTTCAGCGGAGCTCAATTCAGCAGGACGACCTTTACGATCAATGCGGGCGATCTTACAGGAATAACCAGGATGGTCGTGACAACTTCGGCTACTGGCGGCACTCTGCCAGACGACGACTGTGACTTATATGTAAGACCAGGATTAGTTCCTTCGACAGATGAGTATTATGCTAAAAGCACGAATGCTTCTGCCGGCGAATCAATCGAAGTGCTTAATCCCGCAGCCGGCAACTGGTATGTGCTGGTCTATGGATATAAATCTTTCACCGCCGTCGACATTACCGTCACTCTCTACAGCGACGTCCCAGGCCTTCCTACTCTTCTCACGGCCACACAGAACCTGCCGGATAAAGTGACATTGTCCTGGGGTGCCAGTGCCAGTCCGGCGGAAACAGATGGGTATGATGTCTATCGCGCCAGGGAGAACTCCACGGATCTCGCAACACTTATAGG
>JBAQUG010000135.1:0-22246 GCA_049297395.1 Victivallales bacterium
TTTCAAGCAGCACGGATATCCGGCGGATCCTGGGTTCCGGGAGTCGGACGGCTGGAGCGTTTTCATTTCGTACATAGGATTCTTCAAAAGCAGCGGTGATTTCCACTGGGAGCAGGCTTCTCCGATGTTCGCGGTGCATGTTGTCCAGAAGGGCAGCGGGATATTCCAGCGGAACGGCAGGAAACACGAAGTCAAGGCCGGTGATGTGTTCACATTCTTTCCCGGAGATCGGATTGTATATTATGATTTTCCGGAGTCGCCCTGGGAATACATATGGTTCAGGCTTGCCGGGAAAAATGTCGAACGAGCCCTTTCCATGGCAGGGATAACACGCTCGAAACCCCAAAGGACAATAGAATGTTCCGCAATGCTTGAAAGCCATCTTCACGAGATAGGCTCGCTTTATGACAAAGGAAGCCATCCTCCTCTATTTCCAATGACAGCCGCGTGCCGCTGCCTTGACATTATTTCAGGAAGTGGTACGGACAAGCGCGCGAGCCAGCTTGGCGGTAAAGGCATCTCCGATTCGTTCATCTCCATAATTGAGAGCCAGCTGGACAGTTCTCCATCAATAAAGAAAATAGCCGGCCTGATGAGAATTGACAGGACCACGCTTTTTCGATCCTTCATCAGGGAGCATGGGATCTCGCCGAAGAGATTCCTGGAGAACAGGAGGATAAACAAGTCCGCGGAACTCCTTTTAAAGACCAAGCTCAGCGTAAAGGAGATTTCAGAGGCCTGCGGATTCTCGCATCCAAGCCATTTCGGAAAAGTGTTCCAGGGCCACTACGGACAGAGCCCCGCGAAGTGGAGGGTGAAGTAGGTATGTTCTTTCCTGTCCTGAGCTTGTCGAAGGAAGCATGTACCATCTTAATTCTGAGAATGGGACAGGCTGAAGCCCGTCCCTACTTTAAGAACGTGCAGACATAAGGGAAAGCAAAAGAACAGCCCTTACGGGCTTAACTACTAGCAAATCCAACTTGCTCGTTCAGATATGCCTTGAGTCTTTGAACCCACTTTTCAGGATTGCGTTTCAAATGCATGATGGCATATACAATAATTTCATCCTCGCATTTACGGTACAATATTCCATATGGAAAGCGATTGATAAGGCAACGCCTGGTAGTTCTGGTAAATGATGGCCAAGCCTCGGGAAATGAATTTATTCTGTTAAGGCTGTCTTTTGCTTCAAGGGCAAGTTCGTAGCCAAGACCCGGGCTTTCCGAATTGTAGTAGACTATCGCATCAGAGAGTTCCTGTTCTGCGACAGCAAGGATTATTATTTTCATTTTTTAGAAAGCCGTTCAAATACGTTTTCCATTGTGTCAGCCGGTATTTTTCCGGATTCATAGGCTGAAACCCTGTCATCAACCTCAGCTTTCCAATTGTCTTCGATCTGTTTGTCATATTTCTTGTCGAAGCTGTAAAAAAGACGCTGAATCAACTCAGCCCTGTCAATGGGATTAAGTTGAACTGCTTCCTTGAATATATTTTCTGCTATGGCCGTCATTGGTTTCTCCTGGTACATATTATTGACGTGAAACAACCGTGATATAACGATATTTCATTGCGATAGCAACATGTCTCGCTATGTTTTTGTTATATCCTCAACCAATCCTCAATACGGCCATTTTCAGCCGAGGATCCCTGGCATGTCCTTGCCATGCACCTGGATGTGGAAGCCGTCACACGGACGGCGGATTATTTCACCTTCAACCCGCACCTGCTTTTTTAACAGGCCCGGCATCGTTTGCCGCCCCTCCGCAGCCAGCGCCGGCTCCTGAAGCCTTTGCCACTGCCGTCTTCGCCGCATCATATTGGAAAGGCTTTCTGTCGACAACTTTCATGTCCTTGTCCAGCACGTAGAAAAATGGCACGGCTGACACTCCGAATTTGGCGTTGCTTATTGTCTTGTCCTTGTCAACAAGAACAATTGATCCAGGAACCTTCTCGCTGTATAGATCCTTGAATGCGTCAGCTCCCTCGCCAAAACTCACGATGGCGCAGTTGAACTTTTTGTCCTTGAACTCCTGCCTGATCTTTTCCAGGTCGGATAGCGCCCTGACGCTGAACGGGCATGATTTCGAGCTGAAGAACAGTATTGCGCCGGAATCTCCGCAGATTCCCTTCATGGAGAGTTCCTTGCCGTCGCCGGAGGTCATCTTGAAGTCGGGAATTGTATCGCCGATACTGGCCAATGGAAGAGTAAACATCTTTTTTTCGGCGCCAGGCTGTTCGGCGGCAATTTCGCCAACCATCTTCCTTGTCTCTTCAGGTTTGCAGTCACCGCTGTATCTTACGACTCCGTCCCTGTCCAGGACATATGTCGTCGGATAGAAGAAGAACTCGAGCTTGTCGGCGATCCCGCGTTCATTGTCGAGGACGTATTTCAGATCCGCGCTGATGTTCGACGCCTTCTGGATCTTCGTTCCTGGAGGAGGGACATCAACACGGTAGACGGCGACTCCATCAGGTTTCGACTTGCTGTATTCGGTGAGGAATGGCGTGTTCTCTTCAGTGCCAGGACAGCCTTCCATGCCCATCATGATGACAATCACCTTGCCCTTGTTTTCAGATATGATGTCAGGGGCTGACTGGGCTTTCCCGCAGGCGGGCAGCATGGCCAGCAGGATGAATGCATGCAGGGAAATAGATTTCATATCGGCAAGGATTTCCATGATATTGTCTCCCTTCGTATTGTTTCATCTCTTGACTTAACATACACCTCTGCCATGGGATGGCAAACAATAAGGGCTCGCCAGCAAATGTAAAGGTTATTTTTTAGCGGGCCCTAAGGGGACATCAGTTACTTCTCCTGGGGAATCGGTTGATCTTTAACTTTGAACATCCTCATGACAAGCATGAAGAAGAGAGGAATGTAGAAAATGGCCAGAATAGTCGCGGACAGCATTCCACCGAGGACTCCTGTTCCGATTGAATTCTGCGCGCCTGATCCCGCTCCTGTGCTTATTGCAAGAGGCATTACGCCGAAGATGAATGCGAAGGAGGTCATGAGGATTGGGCGGAGCCTGATACGGCAGGCTTCGATGGTGGCATCAAGGAGGTTCGCCCCATGAGCCATCCTGTCCCTCGCGAATTCAACGATGAGGATCGCGTTTTTCGCGGCGAGTCCGATGGTGGCGAGGAGTCCGACCTGCAGATACACGTCGTTGGAAAGGCCTCTCGACCAGGTTGCGAGGATCGCGCCGAAGACTCCCAGCGGGACGACAAGCAGGATGGCGAAAGGAACCGACCAGCTCTCGTAAAGCGCGGCCAGGCAGAGGAAGACCACAAGGAGCGAGATCGCATAGAGGATGTGCGCCTGTCCGCCGGACATTCGTTCCTGGTAGGAGAGGCCTGTCCATTCGAATCCCGTGCCCTGTGGGAGTTTTGTCGCCAGCTTCTCCATCTCATCCATTGAATCGCCGGAGCTTTTCCCCGGCGCGGCCATTCCCATTATTTCGGATGACGGAAATCCGTTGTATCTTTCAAGTCGCGGCGAACCGTAGCCCCAGCTGGTCTTTGCAAAGGAGGTGAAAGGCACCATCGAGCCCGCCTTGTTCTTCACGAACCACTTGGCCAGGTCCTCTGGATTCATCCTGAACTGGGCATCTGCCTGGAGGAAGACTTTCTTGACGCGGCCCTTGTCGATGAAGTCGTTCACATATGCGCTTCCGAGGGCCGATGATATAGAATCCTGTATGTCGGATATGGATACTCCGAGGGCGCCGGCCCTTTCCCAGTCGATATCGACCTTGAACTCGGGCATGTCGTCAAGTCCGTTGGGCCTCACCATCATGAGATTCGGATTCTGCGCCGCCATGCCGAGGAGCTGGTTGCGGGCGTCCATGAGCCTCTCATGCCCGATTCCTCCACGGTCCTGGAGCATGAAGTCGAATCCGTTTGCCGTTCCGAGTTCGATGACGGCCGGCGGAGGGAAGGCAAAGACAAGGGCCTCCTTGTAGCTTGAGAATGCACCCATCGCCCTGCCTGCAAGCGCGTTCACGCGGAGAGCAGGATTATTCCTGAGCTTCCAGTCCTTAAGTTTCACAAATGCCAGTCCTGCATTCTGGCCTCTTCCGGCAAAGCTGAATCCGGCAACTGCAAAACAGGATTCAACGGCATCCTTCTCGTCCTCGAGGAAATACTTCTGCACTTTCGAAACCACCGCGAGTGTCTGTTCCTGGGTCGAGCCGGGTGGAAGCATCACCTGGACGAAGAGTATCCCCTGGTCCTCGTCAGGCAGATAGGAACTGGGAAGCTTCATGAAGAGATAGCCTGTTCCTGCGACAATCAGGACATAGATCGCCAGGTAACGGAAGTTTTTGTTAAGAATTCCGCCGACGGTGGACAGATAGCGCTCCCTGGTGTTTCCGTAAACCCTGTTGAACCAGTTGAAGAACGGCCTCAAAAGGAAAAATCCCTCTTCGGAGACTAAATGTCCTTTCTTGACCGGCTTGAGTATTGTCGCGCAGAGGGCGGGGGTGAATATCAGTGCAACAAGCACCGAAAGGACCATGCAGGTGATGATTGTCACCGAGAACTGCCTGTAGATGATCCCAGTCGATCCGCCGAAGAATGACATCGGGATGAACACGGCTATAAGGACCATGACTATGCTTATCAGTGCTCCGGTGATCTGTTTCATGGACTTCCTGGTCGCATCAACTGGCGACAGTCCTTCCTCGCTCATCAGCCGTTCGACATTCTCGATTACTACGATGGCGTCGTCAACCAGCAGTCCGATCGTAAGCACCATGGCGAACATTGTCAGGGTATTGATGGAGAATCCGGTCATCTTGAGTACGGCGAAAGTACCGAGAAGCACTACCGGCACCGCAATCGTCGGAATGATCGTCGCGCGGAAATTCTGCAGGAACACGAACATGACCAGGAAGACCAGGACTATCGCCTCGATAAGGGTCTTTATGACTTCCTCTATGGATATCCTGACGAAGGGGGTGGTGTCGTAGGGATAGACCATGGTCATCCCCTCCGGATAGAATTTGGAAAGTTCGTCCAGTCTTTTCTTTATTCCTGCAACAGTTGAAAGGGCGTTCGCGCCCGCTGACATCTTGACTGCCATGCCTGCGGCAGGCCTGCCGTTGAAATTCCCGACGGCGTCGTAGCTTTCACTACCGATCTCGATCATGGCCACGTCATGGAGTCTTACAGTGGAGCCGTCTCTGTTGGTCTGCAGGAGTATCTGCCCGAACTCCTCCGGTGTCTGAAGGAGGCTCTGCACATTTATGGTGGCGTTAAGGCGCTGCCCCCTGATGGCAGGCGTTCCTCCGAGCTGTCCGGCCGAGACCTGGACATTGTATGATTTGATCGCCTGCTTGACGTCTCCCGGAGTCAGCTTGTAGCTGTTGAGCTTGTCCGGATCCAGCCATATCCTCATTGCATACTGGGCGCCGAAGGTCATCACTTCGCCGACCCCCTGCACCCTGCTGATCTGCTCCTGGATGTTAGCCACGACATAGTCCGTGAGGTCATAGCGGTTCATGCTGTCGTTCCCGCAGATGAATCCGATGACCATGAGGAAGTTGCTGGTGGATTTCGTGACCCTTATGCCCTGCTGCTGCACGATCTGCGGGAGCATTGGCAAAGCGAGCTGCACCTTGTTCTGTGTCTGTACCTGTGCGACGTCGGGATCCGTGCCTGCATCGAAAGTCAGGGTTATGGTCGCATATCCTGAGGATTCGCTTGACGCCGAGATGTAGCACAGGTGATCGACCCCGATCATCTTCTGCTCTATCACCTGCGTCACAGTGTCCTCTATGGTCTTTGCGGATGCCCCTGGATATGATACGTCTATGGATATTTCCGGAAGGGCGATCGAGGGATACTGGGATACCGGCAGGGTGAATATCGAGATGATTCCGGCCAGCATCATCATTATAGCGATGACCCAGGCGAATATCGGACGGCCTATGAAAAACTGTGACAACATCTGTTTGCTCCTTCAGTCTTTCCTTGCCGGTTCGGCGGCGGTTGCTGTGGGTGCGGCAGGTTTCGAATCGAACGGGACAGCTTTCACCTGGATGCCAGGCCTGATCCTCTGGATCCCCTCGATTATCACGCGTTCTCCCGCCTTGAGCCCCGCCTTGACGAGCCAGTTCCCGCCGATCGATCGGTCAATCACCAGAGTGCGCGAAACGACCTTGCCCGCGGCATCGACTGTCATCACCGCCGGCTCCCCGCGCATGTTGCGTGTCACCGCCTGATGAGGGACCAGGAGCGCATCTTCGATGATTCCCTCCTCGACCATCGCGCGCACGTACATCCCGGGAAGGAGGGAGCTGTCGGGATTCGGGAACACTATCCGGAGAATGTAGGAGCCTGTGCTCTGATCGACCGACACGTCCCTGAACTGCAGCCTTCCAGTCTGGGAGTAGGGGGAACCGTCCTCAAAGGAAAGCTTGACCTTGGCCTCCTTTTCACCGTTGCTTTTTACAAGCCCTTCCAGAATGCTCCTCTTGAGGCGGAGGAAGTCGGCGCTTGACTGCGTCACATCTACAAATATGGGATCTATCTGCTGGATTATCGAAAGAGGCATGAGGTGGTTGGCGGTCACAAGCGCGCCGACGGTCACGTGCGATTTCCCTATGCGTCCGGAGATCGGGGCGACGACATTGGTATCTTCAAGATTGATGCGTGCGGTCTCTACGGCGGCCTTGCAGGACTGTATATCGGCCTCGGCCGTTAAAAACTCGGATTTGGAATTGTCAAATTCCTGCTGGCTGATCGCCTTCGATTCGATCAGCACCTTATGTCTTTCATACTTGGAATTAGCGGAGATTATCCTGGCTTCCGCCTTGGCCAGTTCGGCCTTGGCCCTGTCGTAGAGGGCCTGATAAGTCGATGGATCTATCTTGTAGAGGAGATCCCCTTCCTTTATCTCAGCGCCCTCCACGAAAAGGCGTTTCTGGACTATCCCTCCGACCTGCGGGCGGACTTCCGCTACCAGGCATGCAACAGTGCGTCCTGGCATCTCGGTCGCCAGCACCACCTTTTCAGTCTTTACGGATATTATCGACACTTCCGGGGGGGGCGCAGGCGGGGGCGCCGGCTTGCGGGGGCCGCAGCCGTCCACGCAGGCCAGCATGACGGCGGATGCCATGGTCATAAATATCAGTTTCATGCTTCCTTTTGTTCCTATCGATTCCATGTTTCAAATTTTCCTTTTCCTAGGTGTTTCATTGTATGCGATTCCGACGCAAGCCGTGTCGGTGATATGGTCGACAATCCTGCCCATGTTTACGGAGGCGAAATCCTTTCCCGGGAATGTCATGTTGACGATCACCCTGTCGTGAAAATAAAAGATGCAGTTCGATATCACTGAAAATGTCCTTATGAATATTTCATCATCGCCTGTTTTTGGAGGCAGCACTTTTCTGAAGTGGGTGGCCAGGCTGCTGAGCCTCGGTTTCATGAACGTCTCATAGATGTTAGGGAAAATCTCCGAGGGATCCTGCATTTCCCTTCCGAATATCATCCCCTTGCACCGGTGCAGGGGCCTGGCGCTGGTTATTTCCAGTATGATCTGCTCTATCCATTTGCGGAGCCTGCTCTTCCATTCCTCAAAATCTCCGTTCCATGGCTTGTCAAGCACGTTCTCCACTTCGGTTTCGCTGAAGAGGAATTCAAACATCTCCCTGTACAGGAGTTCCTTGCTCCTGAAATGGTAGTTGACCAGGGCGGCATTCACCTTTGCGCGCCTGCAGATGTCGCGTATCGTGGTGCCATTATAGCCCTTCATCGCGAACTCCTCCGCCGCCGCCATCAGTATTTTCTTCTTCGTGCTCATTTCCAGTCCCCGCCTTATAAAACACATGTTTAAAACAGCAGTTTAAATGATTTGTGTCACATTGTCAAGTGCAAATTGCCGGAAGTCTAGCAAAAGGACCTGTTTTATGATATACTCTACACCGGCTTTCCGGATGTATTTGATAGGTCGTCAGCGAGGTTGAAGAATGTCCAATAGAAGCAAATATCTTATGCGCCTTTTTCTTGTCGTGGCGGGGATGCTGGCCATAACGGGAACTGTTTATGCAACCCTCCGGATTGTCATATTCACTTCATTCGAGAAGATTGAAAGGCAGCAGGCGCTGGATGCCATGGAGAAATGCGAGATTGCGTTCAACAACGAGATGTCCCGCATATCAGCCATGTGCCACGACTGGGGGATTTGGGATGACGCATACATGTTCGTCCTGGGCAAGAATCCAACATTCGTGGAATCGAACATCAGCAATGCGATACTGGAAGGCAACCAGCTCAACATGAACTGCATTGTCGGAAGCGATGGAGGGATATGCCATGCCCAGCTGTACGACTTGGAGACAAAGACGAATTTTAAGTTCAGTGATCTGTCGGATGGAAAGGTTGGCGGGGACTTCTCCAAGATGCTCCGGCTTCCGACAGACAAGTCGAGCCTGAGGGAAATAATCCATACTGAAAAAGGCCCGTTTGCCGCAGTTTCATATCCAATCCTGACAACTCGCGGAGAAGGCCCCGCCAAGGGCGTTATGCTCATGGGGAGATTTGTCGATCAACGGCTTATAGGTGAAATATCAGGGAAGACGGGGCTTGCTGTCGAGATGGTCCCGGCGGGATCAGGCTCAGCCACGGCTGCAAAACATATTGAATTGCCTGGCACTGGGAAATATAGGATGAGTGAGCTGTCTCCGTCTTTTCTTAAGGTTGAATGGACTGCAAAAGACATTAACGGTAAGCCGGCCTTCACGCTTTCAATCAAATTCAGAAGGGACATCACACGCGATGGCATGGCCGCCATCTGGTTGGCGATGATCGTTCTTGTCGGACTTGGAACGGTTTTCACGGTCATAGTCCGTATGCCCCAGATAAAATTCATTTTCCAGGATCAGCCTGAAAGCCGGACAGGCTGGTCGTCAGGACATAAATTGCTTGTCGCCATGATAGTGCTGTTAGGTTTTACCGTGTCGATGATTATGTTCCATGTATTCAAGAAGAACGAGGGGAACATCCAGTTCAAGGATTTTGAAAGGAATGAAGCGGGTCCCGTGGCGGTGAGCATCCAGCAGCGCCTGGATTCGCTCGAAAGCGATGTCGATTCCATTGCCAGGTTCTACAACGCCGACGAGGATGTATCGCGTGAGGAGTTTCTTACTTTTACCGGACACATGCTCGATGCCGCCAGGTATATAAGGGCTTTCGACTGGGTCCCCCGCGTACTGCGCAATGAACGGATTGAATATGAGAAGAAGGCATCGTCTGAACTGAACATGGAATTCCATATCACCGAAAAATCGCCGGAAGGAAAGATGGTCGGGACTGGCGAACGGGATGAGTATTTTCCAGTATATTATTTTGAACCCCGCAATCAGAATCAGGCATCCGCCGGTTTTGATAATTATTCTGAATCTTCCAGAAAGGAGGTGCTGGACAAGGCCCGCTCCACGGGCGAAAGGGAACTGGCGGTCAACCTCAGCCTGGTTCAAGACAAGGTTAAGAAGGCCGGATTCCTATATTTCCAGCCCGTGTATGGGAAAAACAAGCCTGTCGGCAATGCTGAAGAGCGTACTGCCAACATAAAGGGCTTTATCGCAGCGGTCTTCCATATGGATGATGTCGTGGATTCGATTCTTTCCGATGTAAACCGCAGGAACATGCTTTTGAATATTTCTGAATTAGATGAAGACGGAAAGGATAGGCGTTTAATCTATTCGAACGGCGCCGCTCCTTCCGATATCGACGCTCAGAATGAATTTGTCAGGAAGTTTTATTTTGGAGGACGGCGTTTGGCGGTGTCATGCCAGCCTACGCCTGAATTCATAGCCAGTCAGATGGGAAGGACTCCTTTCTATGTGATGGCCATAGGCATGCTGTTGACAGTAATCATGTCCATGGTGGTGTACCTGCACATCCAGCGCACTATCAAGGAAAGCGAAAAACAATACCGGCTTCTTTTCGATGAGATGATGAGCGGATTCGCACTCCACGAGATAATCTGCGATGCAAAAGGAGCTCCCGTAGACTACAGGTTCATTGCGGTCAACGAGGCGTTTGAGAATCTGACGGGCCTTAAGGCTGCGGATTTGATTGGCCGGCGGGTGCTGGAAGTGCTGCCGTCGACTGAAAAAACATGGATTGAGAGATACGGTAAGGTCGCGCTTGAAGGTGAGCCGGCCCAGTTTGAAGAATTCTCCGCCGAGCTCGGGAAGTATTATGATGTCAGGGCGTTCTGTCCGGAAAAGGGAAAGTTTGCAGTCATATTCCAGGATGTGAGCGAGAGGAGGGGGAAGGAGGAGATGCTCCTTAATGCCTCCAGGGAGTGGCGTACGACTTTCGACGCCGTCAGCGACGCCGTCTGGCTTCTCGACAGGGAACAGAGGATAGTGCGTTGCAACAAGGCCACGCTTGAGTTCACAGGAAAAGATTTCAAGGATATACTTGGCAAACCCTGCTGCGAGGTGATCCACGGCACGGTGCGGCCGCTGCCTGGCTGTCCAGTCATGAGAATGAAAAGTACGAAGCAGAAGGAATCACAGGAGCTCAAGATAGGGAACAAATGGTTCCTGGTCAAGGCCGATCCGATCTTCGATGAAAAAGGCGAAATCAGCGGAGCCGTGCATATCGTCAGCGACATTACAGGCAGGAAGCTCTCTGAAGAGGAGAAGTTCAAGCTTGAAGAACAATTGCACCAGGCACAGAAGATTGAGTCGATTGGAAGGCTCGCGGGCGGTGTAGCCCACGATTTCAACAACCTCCTCACACCCATCATCGGATATGCGGAAGTCCTTAAAATGGATCTTCCTGCGGGGGATCCAAGACGTGATCAGGTCAACGAAATCAAGAGCGCCGCCGAACGCGCCAAGGATCTCACCAGGCAGCTCCTGGCATTCGGAAGAAAGCAGATGCTGGAACTTAAGATTGTCGATCTGGGGAAGGTGATTGTGAACTTCGAGAAAATGCTCAGGCGCACCATCCGTGAAGATATAAGAATTGAACTGAGTATTCCTGACAATGTCGGAAAAGTAAGGGCGGATGTGGGGCAGGTCGAACAGGTCATCCTGAATCTCGCAGTCAACGCCCAGGACGCGATGCCCAGGGGAGGCGTTTTTAACATGAGCCTTGAAAATGTCCATCTTGAAGAAGAGGATCTGGATGAATCCGAAGCTGTCAAGCCTGGCGATTTCGTATGCCTCAGCGTAAGGGACACAGGCCATGGGATGGACAAGACAATACTGGATCATATCTTCGAGCCTTTCTTCACGACAAAGCAGATGGGGCATGGTACCGGGCTTGGACTATCAATGATTTACGGCATAGTCAGGCAGCACGAAGGGCATGTCCGGGTCTTTTCTGAAATTGGAGCTGGTACGACCTTCAGGATCTATCTGCCTGTAGCAGGGGAAGAGCATGCCGAGGCTCCTGCAGTTCTCTCTGGAAAATCCAATAAGGGAAATGAGACAGTCCTTATTGTTGAAGACAATGAAATGGTGAGGAATATCGCCAGCCTGCTCTTAAACAGCAGCGGGTATAGGGCAATAGTATTTGAAAGCCCTGAAGAGTGCATACGCTTCGTGGAAAAAGGCACCGACCATATCGACATGCTCCTGACAGATGTAATCATGCCTTCCATCAACGGAAAGGAGCTTTATGACCGCATCCATACGAAAAGGCCTCAGATGAAGGTGCTCTTCATGTCAGGATATGACAGGAATGTCGTCGCCCAGCACGGTGTGCTTGAAAAAGGAGTGCATTTCCTGCAGAAGCCGTTCAGCGTCGAATCGCTGTCCGAAAAAGTCCGTGAGACCCTGGATTCATAAATATTCACTGAACCCCGGCCTTCAGTGAATGTTTACCTTGCTGTCTGTCATCGGAAATGCACTTGAAGAGGGTGGCTTTTGTCCCTTAAGATGTTTAATGACCTTCAGCGATTCCTCTATTGCCTGAGAAGCGATATACTCCCAGAAACCCGGCTGAACCACCGTCTTGTCTGCTACGTCGGACGGAAGGAAACGAATCATTTCAGCATGGAAGGATGCCGACAGGGAGGCATCCTGCTCCAGCTCCCGACAACGCCGTTCGAGGAGATCGATGACTTCTTTCCTGGTGCGTCCGTGGTCGTTGACCTTGTCTTCACTCAGCAGGACAGGAAGTATTATGTTCTGCTGCTTCAACCAGGAGATGTCCCACAAGTCGCGGTTTTTTATTCGGTTCAAGCGCAAGGCCAAGGCAAATATCTTATCCAATAAGATCTCTTCCCTTGTCTGGCACTGGATAATAAGGCCGCCAGTTCCCATGTCTACGCCGTAGTGGTTGATAAGGACCATTGGCCTCGGTTGATGGCTTGGTATCGCACATACGTCAATGTTTATTTTTTGGGCGGGAAGGTTTTTCCGCTCCGGCTGTGTTACGACTTTTATTTTCCACGTATTGGTGTTGCCTGTTTCACGGTGTGGTTCGCTGACGCTGACATCAAGTTCATACTTCTCGCGTAGACGATCAATAATGGTCTGCGCCAGATCCTGCAAGTCCTCCCGTTTGAAGTCTCCTCCACCTGTGAAGTCCAAATCTTCGCTCAACCGTTGGGCTCCGTAGCAGGCACGAAGACACGTTCCCCCCATGAAGGTCATTTGCCTCAATAAACCGGCTTTGCTCATCACACGCAGAATGTCGTGATGGAGCAGCTCTTTTTCGACAACTGCCCTTACGCCTGCGACATTATTCCTGTTGCGCAAGGCTTCTTCTACAAGTTTATCAAATAAAGTCATGATTCCACCAGCTCCAATGATCGATGGGCATACTTCATATCCTGCATTGCCAAGTGCGTATCTGCAACCCAAAGTCGGAGAGAGGGGTCGTAGCTTAGATGCTGAAGTACTTGAGAAGGCTTCCTCTTTGTATGAACAAATTCAATTGTTCCATATCCCTTGCAGGCCATCTGGTGCGATCGTCCTGAACTCATCAGGCTTATCCACTGAAAAGGAATCTGGGAAATCACACCCTCCCGACTCAGCACGGTTTCCAGACTCAGATAATTGAAATGGGCATCACGCAGCTTCGCTGCTGCATGAAACAGCACATTGCCATTGTCAAGTGATGCCTGGGGATAAAGAAACAGGTCTTTAACAAGCCTGGCAAGGTATCCATCCTTGCACATGCGATGGAGAAGAGACTTGAAGGCGCCATCACTCAACTCAGGCAGGAGCGAACGCAGATCGGCGGAGGAAAAGAGATAATGATCCTTATTCGCCAGAGCTTGCAGCCATTTTTCAATTGTACGAGAGCTTGTCATGGCAATAAGTATACATTAGGTTTTAAATAATGCAACCTGAGGTTGACTCCGGCTCCATTCGATATCTTCCAATCATAGTAAATATTCACTGAACTATGTGCGTTCAGTCAATATTTACGAATGGAGGAATCGGTCCTTGCTGTAAGCCGCCTCTGTTTCTTTATTCCTCCGACCACGATTGCGGCGCCGTTGTCACTTACAGGGCATGCGTTCTGGCATATGCCGCAGCCCCTGCATATTTCAGGATTTACGACCGGTCTCGGGTATCCTGATTCGCTGGTCGTGTCTTCAATCGCCTTGTACGGGCAGAACTCGATACAGACCACGCAGTAGTCCTTTTCGCACCAGGCTATGCATTTTTCCTTGAAGACCTGGGCGACTCCGATCTGCGTCCTATGCTTGTCTTCAAAGGAGAGCTTCTTGATTGCGGCCGTCGGGCATACCTGCGTGCAGTTGTTGCAGGATTCCTGGCAGGTGCCATTATAGGCGTCCATCTCCGGCTCGAACCAGCGCCCCATGTCGGCATCCCTTGGAAAATCAACCGTGAGGATTCTTGTCGGACACACGTTGACACAGGCATAGCATCTGGAACAGAGCGCGGAAAAGGTCTCCTTGTCTCCGGCTCCAGGGGGAAGGACGGGAGAGAATTCCTTGTTGACAAAAGGATTTTTTCTGATAAGGAAAAAAGCTGGCACCGCCAGTATCATCCCTGTGACGATCTCCCTTCTTTCCTTCTTGAACTTCTCGGTGTATTTCTCGTCCGTCCTTACGAAGAAATCCACCATGTGACCGAGCGGGCATATCTTGGCGCACCAGATCATCGGCTGGAAAAGCCCGAGTATGATGAATATCGGCAGAACAAGACCGGGAACAACCGATGCAAGCGTCATGGAGCCTTCGAAAACCAGGTTCACCCTCGTGAAAGTTGAAAGGGGATCGAAGAAGAGAAATATCGGGAAGCCAGCTGCGGAAGAAAAAACTATCCCCCAGAAAAAATATCCGGAAATCCTCCTCTTGAGAAGATGAGTCTTCATGTTCTTCAGGCAGGTCGCTTCATATATCGTGCCGAGCGGACATATCCACCTGCAGAAGAAACGTCCCCTGTGGATGAAGATCAGAAGCAGGATTATGACAGGGAAAAGCCAGAGAAAGGCAAGCCGTTCACCCCTGTGCGCCTCAAGCGATGACAGGAATGACAGCGGACTTATTCCCGGAACCCATTTAACCATCCAGACGGGAAGGACTATGACTTCCTTCAGGAATCCCTTGGTCGGCTGGGCTGCACGCAATATCCATTCAGGGAGAGGTCCAGCCACCAGAAGTGCAAAAGAAAGCGCAAGGAAGAAAACCTTGACTGTCCATCGGGATATTTTCTTTGTGATCACACTTCAAACTTCGTGATTTTCATTTTTGCGAGATCCGCAATTCCGGCACCCATTTCTCCAGCCTTCTGTATATACTTAGCCTTGGCGGCGGTGCTTTCAGGGAAAAGAGTTTTTGCCGTGTATGCGTCTGCCGCAACCTGATCCTTTGAGATTATTATCATGTTCGGAGTCTTGAGCTCCTTGCCAGGTCCCTGCGGTCCGCTGTCCATCATTGTCCTTGTCGCATCAATGATTGTCCATTGCGGTTTGATCAGGGTGGCGATGTCGGCGATGCACTGGTGCAGATCGTTCTTGTGCCAGTACCCCCTGTCCTTGACCGCACCCATCCAGTTTTTCATCGCCATCGTGAGGCCGGCTCCGCCATGGTGTTTTGCTACAGGCATGTTCACGACTGCGATGTCGGGATTCAAGAAGTAGTTTGATACTTCCGCCTCCTTAAGAGAACCGGCCTTGTCGAGCTTTACCTTTTCAAAGGACTTCTTGTCTTTTCCGAGATCAATTATTTCAGCCTTGTATTTCTCTGCGGCAGCAAGGATTCCACTTGTGACGAAGGTCTTGTTCGCAGGATGGCATGTGAATTCAGGAAGGATTACTTCCTTTATCCCTGCTTCGGCGCAGCCCTTGAGGAATCCGTCGACAAGCTCAGGATGAGTGTTCGCACCGATTTCAGGAGCCCTGTCCCAGCCAGCGTTAACCTTTAGCGCGACCTTCTTGGCATTGCCAAATCCCCCGTTGGCCTTGATTATCTCCATGCATTTCTGCATCATCCTCGCCTTGTCGGTGGAAGTGATGACCCATACGTCCACGCCTCCGTTATTTTCCTGGGCGAAAACTTTGAGAGGATCGAGCGAGAGGATGACTCCTGCGGCGATTCCTCCCCTTATGAAAGTTCTTCTTGATATCCCTGTAGCTGATTTGATCTGCTTTTCCATCTCATGCGCCTCGTTTATTAAAAATGTCTTTTACAATTCCGGAAAGGGATTTGTTTGACAGCACCTTTTCCTTTGCATAATCAATGGAAACATGTTGGAATTCTTCCGGTTTGTCTGCAAAACCATTTTTTGCGGAGTAGAGATTGTTTCTTGCGGGCTCGTAGTCCGGGGATATTTCCAGCGCCCTTTCAAAGAATTTCACCGACTCTTCAGGTCTTCCAAGAAACAGATGGCAGAGCCCGATGTTGTTGAGGGTCTGCGGATGACGGGGATTCCTGTCAAGGCATTCATTGAATATCCGGAGGGATTTTTCATAATCCTTCCTGTCCATGAAAGATACGGCCTCGTCATATCTGTCATTAAGTTTTACAAACTCGTCCAGAGTCAGTCCTGATTCATCTGCCGTTGAACGTGCGAGATTGTCGAGAATGCTTTTCGCCCTCTTGTAATAATACTCTTCCTTATCCCCGTAAATCATCACTTTCTGATATGCCTTTATCATGTTTTTCACGTCAAGCAGTTTCTGGTGGCATGATCCCTTGTTATAATATGCCTCGGCGAAATAAGGAAAGATGTCAATGGCCTTGTCAAAGCAGTCCAACGCATCTTTGATATTGTTTCCCGCGGCGTTCAGAGCACCTGCAACGAATTGAACGGAATGGTTCATGGGATGTTCCGCAACAAGAGGGGAAATGATCTTTTCGGCCTCTGACAGATCGCCTTTTTCAATAAGGATCCCGGCCTCTTCAACTTCAGCATCAACCATGGGATCAATGACTGCCAGGAATGGCTTTTCCCTGGCATTTCTGAGTTTCTCGGACTTGTACTGTTCGTGAATCCTGAAATGCCCGCACTCTTCGCATTCTCCGTTTCTTGAAACAGCACAGCACGGAGGACATATCAGATCATTGTTTTTTCGAAGGCATTCCCTCTTGCCTTTCGCATTGCCGCATATGACGCATTTTACTTTCATTGTCATTCATCCCAAATAAAATTTCTTGTTCCATGATTGAAAATCAGCGGTTGTTGATGGTCACTCCCGGCCAGTCGTCCGTCCGGAAAGGAACCGCAGGCAATCCTTCCTTATTGTATAGATTGCAACCTTCCGGATTGTTCGCCCAGGCGTACCTGACTGCTACAGGTTTCTTTACCTCATCGCAGGAGACGATTACCTTGTCGCCATCTATCTTTGCCTTAGCCCATACAAAGACCTTGCTTGCCGCGGCGGAGCCTTCTGGCGAAGACGGGTCTTCGCCGGCTATGGCGAATTGCCTGAGCTCCCCATCCTTGAGGACAAGCCCGCCGCCAATATTCTTGAAGCTGAGAACGATCTTGTCTCCGTCAATCTTCATTGAATCGTATGTCGGCCCGGAGAAGACTACGTCCTTGCCGTAGGCGGCTTTCAATGCGGCAAGCTCAAGGCGTTTGCCGACATCCTGCTTGTTCTTGGGATGTATGTCCTTCGCGTCGCCAATGTCTATTGCGAGGGCAAGTCCGCAGTTCTTGAAGCCGAATGCTGTCATAGTCTGCGCCTCACGCAGCTCTGCCCAGGCAGATTCCTCAGGCTTGGCTGACGGAGCCAGGAAGTTAGCAAGCTGGACTATTATGAAGGGGAAATCCCTTCCAGGTTCGGCCTGTGCCCATTCCCTCCTCCAGTCGCCTATCATTGCAGGAAGGAGTTTCCTGTACTGGTAGGCGCGCCCGACATTGGAACAGCCCTGATACCATATCGCCCCTTTTATGGCGTAGGGTATGACCGGATTTATCATTCCGTTATAAAGGGTCGAAGGGGCGTTTGGATTGTCAGGTCCCATCGGGGCGGCAGGCCGTATGCTTGAGACTACGGAATATTCAATCCTGTACTTCCATACGCCGGATATGTCCAGATTCTCATCTCCAAGGTTTATTGCCATGTCCTTCGCCTGGCTTCCGAACCCGCCGTTCCCATAATGATCAAATACCCTTACGGCAAGGCAGTTTTTTCCGGCTTTGACGATATTGGCGGGAATGGTGTATCTGCGCGGGAACGACCAGTAGTTCGGAGTATCCTCTCCGATGCCTCCTGCCTGGACGCCATTGAAATAAGTCACGTCGAAATCATCGATCGACCCCAGTGAAAGCGTGAGATCCTTTCCAGCCAGCTTTTCTGGAATTTCAACATCCCGCCTGAACCATACCGCTCCATCTATATTCAAGTTTAGAACCGTCTCCCAGTAGCCCGGCAGCTTCATCGTCTTCCAGTCGGCATCATTGAAATCCTGTTTTGCCCAGCCCTGGTCAAAACCCTTGTTGCCGGGATCCTTTATCCTATCGTTTTCCTTCCTGCCGCCCTTTTCCTTCTCCCATTCGGCAACCGCCTTCTTGTATTTCTCCATGGCGTCTCCTGAAAGAGCTGCCTTGTACCTCTCGACCATCGGGGAAAAGTCTGGATCGCTTTCAAGCGTCTTGAAGGTCGTCCAGGTCTCCGCAGGCGTTCCGCCCCAGGAACTGTTTATCAGGCCCATCGGAACTTTCAGATCCTTGTTCAGATCACGTCCGAAAAAATATCCTACGGCAGAAAATCCGCCCACGGTCTCAGGCGAGCATGCCTTCCATTCGCCCTGGAGCGTCTTGATAGGTGATCCTGTAGGTTTCTTGGCGACCGTGAACAGCCTTATTTCGGGGTATTTAGCGTCGGCGATTTCCTGCTGTGCATTGTTGGAGCCGCCTACGGAAAACTCCATGTTAGACTGGCCGGAGCAGATCCAGACATCCCCGACAAGGACATTCTCAAACTTTGCATTTCCGTTGGCGGAGGAAACTTCAAGGATGGCAGGAGTTGCATTCTCCTTCATAGTGTCAAGGATCGCCATCCAGTCGCCTTTCGCATCGGCCTTGACCTTCTTTTCCTGAGTCATGAATTTTACGGTGACTTCCGAGCCTGGCTTCGCCACACCCCATATCTTCACGGGAATTCCGCGCTGGAGCACCATGTTGTTCGAGAACATCGTGTGGACTTTCAATTCTGTCGGCGCTGCGGCCTCATCGGCGGCAATACAGTTCAGCGTCAATAGCACGGCTCCCATTAGAAGCCCCAGAAAACTCTTTCTCATAACTCCCCTTTCTTATTAAGTAGGACGGGCTTTCCAGCCCGTTTCTTATTTAATTTTTAACAGGCTGGAAAGCCTGTCTTACTTATTATCTTCAAAATCTTCTCCGCAAGCGATTTCTTGCTTTGAAGCGGAATGACAATCTTCTTCCCATCACGGGAGATCAAGGTCGCCGCATTGTTGTCCGACGAAAATCCCCGGTCATTTTTCCCGACTTCGTTTGCAACTATCCAGTCAAGGTTCTTTTTTTCAAGTTTTGATTTTGCATTCTTCAGCAGATTGGAAGTTTCAGCGGCAAAACCAACAAGCACCTGTCCTTTTTTCTTTGTTTTTCCAAGCCCGGCAAGAATGTCATCCGTCTTTTTCAGCTTTATCATGATCGATGGTTTCTTCTTTTTAATCTTATCCTTTGCGAACTTCGCAGGCGTGTAGTCGGCGACCGCCGCGGCCATGATGATCAGGTCTGCGGATTTCGCAAGCCTGCGGACTTCGCAGGCCATATCAACCGCGCTTTCCACGTTGACAGTCTTGACAGATTTAGGAGGGGGAATGGAGACAGGGCCGCTGACAAGTGTCACCTTGTGGCCATTTTTGACAGCGGCTTCCGCCAGGGCGTAGCCCATCTTGCCGCTGGAATAGTTCGATATGTATCTGACCGGATCAATCCTCTCGCGGGTCGGTCCGGCCGTGATTAGGATTTTCATGAGTTTTTTTCCATTTTGCTGACTGTCCTTTTCCTAGACACCTTATACATTTTTCATTTTTCATGTTGAGAAGTACTTTTTTGATCAGAACCCTGCTCACAGAAGGGCATGCCTTTTCAATATCTGAAATGGAGAATTCTCCGAACTTCCTGTTGACTGCTGTCTTTATAATGTCGGTTTTTATACCTCTTTCGGGTTTGAATTTTGCCGCCCTTTCTTCAAATTCCTTATATGCGCAGACCAATGTTCCCAGTAAATAATTGAACCATGGGAAGAAATCGTGATTTGCCTGATGCCATTTCTGGGAACTTTTGTTTAAAGCTTCGTAATAGGTTTCTTTTGACTGCTCAATTATGCGTTCGAGGCTTATGTATTTGCCAACATCGTATCCGTTCTGATAAAGTGCCAGCAAGGTCAAGAGACGTGATACTCTGCCGTTCCCGTCTCTGAACGGATGAATGCAAAGGAAGTCCAGAACCATGCAGGCAATTGCAAATAGATCCGGATATTTGAGCTGTGTATTGCTGTTCCTGTATGCTAGGCAAAGCTGTGATATCATTTCCGGTGTTTCGATGGCGCTTACAGGTTTGAAAATAACCTTAATTCTGCCGTTTGGATATTTCCTTATAATATCGTTGTCTTTCTCTTTCCATTTTCCAGCATCCCATATTTCCCCCCGACATAATCTGTGAAGTTCTTTTATGAAGCCAGGAGTTATCATAATGGAGGAATGATCCTTATGAATCAGGTCGAGAGCTTTCCGATAGCCGGCAACTTCCTCTTCAGAACGGTCACGAGGTTTGCTATGGCCTATAACAAGAGGTTTCAGGCGGCTCCTGTCAACCGTGATTCCTTCAATACGGTTTGATGATTCAGCGCTCTCAACGATGGACATTTCCGTAAGAGATTGTAAGACTTGAGGAGACTGTTTTGTATATAATTCCTGTCTTCCCTTATGCTCAGAAATTGAATTCATAAGCCATACGGAGCTTAAAGGTAGTTTTATATTATCGTCTTTAAAAGAGTTCATAGTGCAGTTAATATACCGTTCAATATACCATTTGCTAACTTTGGTATGCCATTAAGAAATTATATTCCAGGCACACAGGCAAGAAGAGAGGGTTATATTCAGAGTTCTTCCAGAATCTTTGCGAGTATCGCGGGGACTTCCTCCATCCGGCCTTCACCGTCATCGCCGCATGCGACCCTGCCCGATACCGGACCTATGAACTCGACTCCTCTGCTTTTCAATACTTTCACATTCTGCTGGACTGCAGGATGCTTCCACATCTTTGGATTCATGGCTGGGACAATGACAACTTTGCCGGTATGGGAAAGTGCATATGTCGAAAGAGCATCGTCGGCGATTCCGTTGGCAAGCTTGCCGATGAAATTTGCAGTGCAGGGGACGACGACAAGAAGCTTTGCGCGGTCGGCAAGCTCGATGTGTCCGGGCTGCCAGTCCGGCATTGACCACAGATCCGTGATGACAGGATTGCGGGAGAGAGTCAGGAAAGTCTGCGGCCCCACAAGCTTCTGGGCGGAGGCTGTCATGATGACAACGACGTCCTTCCCTTTTTTGACAAGCTGGCTTGTCAGATCGGCCGCCTTATACGCCGCGATCGAACCTGTCACGCCTAGAACTATTGTGGTCTTCATAATTTATCTCCAGTTATAAATTTCGCTTCGAAATTTATTATGTGTAGAATCCCGAATCCTCGAGCCTTTTCGTGCTTTTATGAAGAAGGTCGAACATCTCTTCCAGATCCTTTACCGTATGTTCGACTTCCTTGTTTATTATCAGATAGTCGTAGTCGCGCCAGTGATCGAGTTCGGACTTCGCGGTTTCGAGTCTTTTCCTTATGACTTCCTCTTTCTCGGTTCCTCTTCCCCTGAGGCGCCTTTCGAGCTCATCGAAGCTGGGAGGTCCGAGGAATACGAATTCAGTGCATTTCGACAGGAGTGAATATTGCTTTGAAGCCTCCCTTACCTGGAACGCGCCCTGGACGTCGATGTCGAGAAGGACGTCCTTTCCAGCGCGGACGCGTTCGATGATTTCAGATTTCAGGGTTCCATAGAAATTGCCATGTACTTCGGCATGTTCTATGAACTCGTTGTTCTTGATCTTGCGCTGGAAATCCTTCTGGCCGATGAAATAATAGTCCTTGCCGTCAACTTCGCCCTTGCGGGGTTCGCGGGTGGTGCATGAGACCGAAAAGCACAGTTCGGGATTCCTCTGCCTGAGCAGATTGCAGACGGTCGACTTCCCGGCGCCGCTGGGCCCGGACAGGATCATCGCTATTCCAAGTCTAGGTGGTTTCATGATTTTCTGACAGGATAACAGGATTAACTGGATATCCTTATTTGAATTATTTTTAATTTCGTTTGAACAGATTCTCCTTCTTAGAGTGCGCTGACCCGACATCGTTGAGCCGGGATCTCCGACTTTAGCGTGTAGAATTTGTTGAGAATTAAGACACGCTTAAGCTGTGAACTCCAACAAAGGCAATCAAAACAGTAATATAGCCCAGATAGCTCTATAAGCCAGTTTCTTCTGATTTTGCGGATGTTACGACTTCGAGTAGATATCAGGATTCCTGGTCCCGTTCATCCAGGTCGACACCTATAAGTTTTTTTCAATCCGCCATAGTATGATATATGTACTATAATAAACAACTTTGCTAATGTGCCATGTGTTAATAATACTGCAATTATAGTATGCATATAGTTTTTCAGATAAATAATTTCATTATTTTCCTGAAAAACTATCAACGAGAAGTTGAAGCTCCGCAGAACTTCTCAGCTTTTTCATGACTCTTATGACTTCAGCCGCGTCGCTCATGTACTT
>JBAQUG010000136.1:0-27390 GCA_049297395.1 Victivallales bacterium
CCTTTGTCCTGAGCTCGAAGAGGACGGCGTCACCGGTCTTGAACAGCGTCTGGATGTTCTTTCCGCCGTTGATCATCGGAGTCGAGTCGATGACATTCCTGAATGCGAGATGGAGATTCTTGTCGTCAAACGTCCATGTTGCCTCGGCGGCATGCCGTCCGTCATACTCCCATTTCGCCACAAGCGCCGGAGACCAGTCGATGGCCGGCGTTTCCGTCGCCTGCTGCTTCAAGGGTCTGACCGCTATCTCGTGTTTCTCATCGGACGCGGCAGCACGTTCGGCAAGCAGTTTTTCAGCCTCCAGGCGTTGCGCCTCGGAGAGGCTGACTTTCATATTTGGAAGGCGCCTGATCTTGTCCAACCCCGTCATCTCGCAAAGCATCATTGTCTGGCGGGCCGAGGAGATTGGCGATCCGATATACACTTTGTTGTCCAGCGCGTTGCGGAAGAACTCGCCTCCGAAGTTCTCGCCTCCTGCTGACATATTGGCGACCGAAATTCCCCGTCTTTCGGAGTCGGGCAGCGTATCGGGGGCGGAACGTCCGTCTTTGAAAATGGACGCCACGTATAGACCGTCGGTGGTCATAAGAAAATCACGTCCCATGTTTCCGGACATGCAGAAAATCTCGCCCAGCTCTGGAACCGTTGCCGAACCAAGCACCATGAGGGAGCCGATCAGGAGTCCACGCTTATCCTTGGGCGCGCTGTGCGAACCATGCACTCCCGGCCACTTGTTGGGGTAGGACCAGTTCAGCTTTCCGTCTGGATCGAACATCTGCAGTGGGCTGTGGTTGACCAGAAGATTTCCCCTGGCGTCAGGCCATAGTGTGTTGATAAAACCGAAGGTGCCCATATACTTCTCCGAGACGATGAGTTTTGCGTCCTTGAAGTCGTAGACCGGGGCTCCTGCCTCGTTCCATTTCTTCAACGGAGTCCGCCACACTGTAGTCTTCCCTGCGACATCCTCGTTGGTGTGGATGCTCCAATCCGGCGAAACGGCGGCCTGCCAGCTTCTTATCCAACGGGAGACTCCTCCTGTTTCCTCCTTCGAGTAGAATTGAATCTCAGTCTCCTGCACCATCCCGTCTCCATTGGCGTCAGTCCAGTGGAAATAGGCGTGCATGGGGCGACTTCTCGCCACTGACTCCTGTTCCAGTTTTCGGAAAGATTCGTATTGCACACGGTTCTCATCGCTGCCGACAAAGGCGAACGGGAATTTAGATCTGGCCCATTCGAGATCCTTCGGATCATCCCACAGGTGTTTGACCACGAGGTCGGGAAGGCGTCCTTCGCCAATGAATTCCTTGATGTGCCCAATCGCCATCAGCGGCCTGGCGCGGCCTTTCTCATCCAATTCATTCACGCAGAGGTATCCTGCGCTCGTCTCACTGAAGATGAGATATTTGTGCCCATCGCGCTCACGGAACTCGAAGTGCGGCCATGGGAAACCGGCAGAGGAGAGACCTCTGACCGAAGGACCAAGCAGATCGCCCGGGCGCGTCGGACGCCAGAGATATCCTGTAACACGCCAGCGGCCTGTCGCCCAGTCAAGCTCGACGGTGTTTCCACTGACGAACGCCTGTCTGGGATTGAACTGGTTGACGGCCGCCTCTCCGGATGCGTAGGCTGTCTGCCCGCAATATTCCCGCAGGAATTTCCCGTCGGCAGCCGACCACATGCTGACGCGTTTCGGGCTGTAGTCATGCTCCGCCACCCAGAGCCTTCCCTGGGCGTCCACGGCAAGTCCCCACGGACGGAACATGCCGTCCGGATCGTAGTCTCCTGTCAGCAGACGTCCGCCCATCTTGCCTATCGAACGGAGAAACTTCCCGTCAGGCGAGAAGACCTTCACGCACATCTGGTCAGCCCATTCGGAGACGTAGATGTTTCCTGCCTTGTCCGTGGCGAGCCCGATCGGGGCGGAGAGCCCTTCGGAGACGACTGGTTCCGTCCTGCCGTCGGCATCCATGCGGACGATCTTCTTCCCGGTGACCACCAGGAGTTTCCCTGATTTGTCCTGAGCCAGTCCGACAGGTTTTTCGATTTCATGGCGTCCGACGACGTCGCCTGATTCGGGATCGATGTCGATGACGGCATTCTGATAGAAGAGGGAGACGTGGAGTTTCCCTCCAGCCGATGCCAGACCCATGGTCTCGAACTGGCACCACTCCGCGTCGTATGCGTGGGCCTCCACGGCCTCTCCGGCCGGCTCTCTCGGCTTGATCTGATGCTCGTTGGGGAATTCCGATATGACCTTGAAGGACTGCTTGTCCGTGAATGGGACGTAGGTGCCCTTTGCAGGATCTATTCTGGCTATGCTTATCTTGCCGGGAAGCTGGTGGTTTGGAACCCGTCCTCCGCGCAGCGTGTACAGATATTTCCCATGAGTGGCGAGCATGCCGCTGGCGTCACGGGTGATGCCCCACTGTTTCTGGCCGTCGAGGCCGACGGCGATGATGGCGGAGCCACCTTCCGAATACTCTGATGACAGATAGACTCTCTCGCCGTCGGCCGCCGCCGCCAATGGAGGGACGTGATCGGGGAGCCAGTCGCCCTTGCCGTCCGAGGTGTCCCATGGCGGATTTCCGGGGGATCCGTAAGCCATGCGGAACACAGGATCAATTTCTTCATGATAGAGTCCCCTTACAATGTAGTCGCCAGGGCTGACAAGGCGACCATTGTCGTCCGCTCCGTCCCAGTAATCCGTGTTTGCTCCGGCCTTGCGCGGATAGTCGGAGATCAGGTTGCGCACGCGCGTTCCGTCAGGCTTTTCCACAACAAGTGTAACACTGCCATCGCACGGGACGGAGTATTCGAGCTTGACCGGTCCGGATGTGCTGTAGCGGACTTTGTTGAGGCTTTCAAACACGGAAAGTTTCGCTATTGAGTCCGAAGGTGGGAGTTTGCCTTTGCCGGAAAAACTGAGAATCCCCCAGGCGTTGTTGCTGCTGCCGAAGAATTCGCGCTGGGGACGCTCGGGGTTCAGGAGATCGGCGAACTGGTGCTCGAAGAAGTTCTGGGCGCTCGAGTCGCCCCAGCAGGTCTGGATCCCCAGCCTCATGTTCTCGCCGGCGATGCAGGGTCGTCCATCCCGCCTCAGGAGTCTCCATGATATCCGCATCTCCTGCGTGTATCCCTTGCCGTCGGCGTCCTTGATGAAAGCCGCATCGACGCCTTTGCCGATGGCGTCGAAAGTCTTGTCCTCCGGGCTGCTGAGGTTTGAGCCATGGAGGATGTTGGCGGCAGGAATGCCTCCATCAGTATAGTTCCAGCAGTCGATGTGCGTGACACGTCCGCCTTCTGGACCAACCCCCTTTTCCGGATCCGCCCACAAGCGCAGCTGCACGCAGTCGGAGCGCCATCCGTCGCCGACGGACTGCGTCGGCTGGACGCCCGGATTGACATGGCTGAGCATCGGCGTCGGATCCTTGATCCTGAACGACAGGTACAGATAGTCCTTGTCATACATCGCCGCTGCACGTGACGAGTATTTGTTGAGCAGGGTCTCCAGGTCGTAGCACATCAGGATTTCGCCGGAGAGATCCCAATCGTTGAGCTTCCCATCGATCACCACTTTGCCTGGAGCGGGAACCGTCCGCAGCTCGGTGTTCAATGTAATTTGCGCTTTGACCGACAGGCAGAATGCCAATGAGATTGCCATCACCATTAAAATCTTTCTCATTACCTTTTCCTCCTACTCATAATTTACGTTAAGTTTGAAATTTCAGTGATTTCCAATTGGAGTCTTGTCAGTCAGGCGTGGCAATATCGGTCCCTCCCTTGCTTCTAGGGGCGCCAAAATAGTTATAGCCTGCCGAGTTATAGCCTGCCGACCATTTTCCGATGAAACCAAGCCATTCGACGCGTCCGTCAACAAACAGGACGTTGCCTCCTGCCTTGGCAGGGGATCTTTTTGCCGGATGCGCATTCAGGGAGTGATCGTTTCCATGGACCATGTCAAACACATAGCATCCGTCATTCGGATAGGAATAACTGAGATATGATGTACCTACTACCTTGCCCGGACCCCGGGGCATGAAATAATTAGGTTTTGCCGAACCGCCTATGGCGCCGCCGGCGACAGCGGTTCCGTCGGCCAATATGAAGTTTGCTGCATATCGATATCCGGAGAAAGCGCCATAGTTCCACATGGCCTGGTTTGACATGTTGCCAACCTGGTTCGACAAGCTCGGGCAGAAAAAAATATCGATTGTTTTCACGTAATCGGGGAACAGGCAGCCCAATCCATTTGGAGCGTTCAGCGGAGCCGCCCCGTTCATCACTTTTATCCAGCACCCGCTATCATTCCCTTCCCATTTTGGCGGATAATATCCATAATAGTCGTTTGAATATGAATCCCCCGCCAATCCAATCTGCCTGAGACTTCCCATGCATGCCGTCCTCTTTCCCAGCTCCTTCGCCTGGCTCAGCGCCGGCAGAAGCAGCGCCATGAGAATTGCGATGATCGCAATCACAATCAATAGTTCAATAAGTGTAAAAGCATTGCCGACTGGCGATTGCCGAGTGCCGATTTTAAGACCAGCAGGGACGGGATGGATGACAGCCTGCGGCAGGACGGTATTACGGTTTGACAGCAGGACGGCTGGGAAGATGGCGGATGACAGGGGGCGGGCCGGCGACTGACGACTGCATCCAGATTGCGGATTTCGCAGAAGTCCGGAGTCTTCAAGGCTGTTTTTTTTGATTTCCATGAAACACCTCTTTGGTTTAAGCTCTTTGAAACTTGTCTTGAGTAGCTTGCGACATCCTTGGCGCAATCGGCCTCTTTGTCTTTTGCGCTCGGAGATCGCAAGCTACTTAAGTTTCACACTGATAAAACTGCGGCCACTCCAGTAGGCTCCTGAATTCTGACTGCTTTGAAATTACCTCAGATGTAAATATTCACTGGACGAACAGTTCAGTGAATATTTACGACCGATCCTCTTTCCACTAGGCGGGGCTTGACTCCTATCCTTGTCACGCTGCTTTGATCTTTTTCCCTTATTTTCTCCGCAATTGTCTCGGCAATGACTTTCCCCATCTCTGAAAAAGGCCTTTCAACGCTGGTGAGATTGTTTTTCTCCGCATCAGGATGATTGTCATATCCGACAATTGAAACATCTTCTGGAACCTTGAGGCCAATTTCCTCCAGAGCCTTGATCGCACCAAAGGCCGCCATGTCATTTACGGCAAAGATCGCAGTGAATTTTTCTTTTTCCATGGTTTTCTTGGCAGCCCGATAACCTAATTCAAAGAAATCATCGTATTCCAATACATACATGTCGTCCTTGACTTCCAATCTCCTCCCGTAAATCAAGCCTTCCCTGACCGGGATGTTATTTTCAATCAGCGCCTTCTTGTATCCCTTCCGCCTGTTCTCAAGATAGTCGCCGGAAAAATTCATATGCAATATGGATCTGTGTCCGTTTCTTATCAGATGGGATGTGGCAAGCCAGGCCCCATGTGAATCATCCTCGTAGATATTGTTGACCTCAAACGGGACGAGCCTTTCAGAAACAACGATTATCTTCCCGGAACGGACAAGGAGGCCGACATGCTTCTCCAGCAGATGCGCCGTTGAAGTGAAAACCGGTTGGAACACTATTGCAGCGCTCGTGCCCGAGATGGCATCTTCAATGACTTTCCGCTCAAGCGAGACATCTCCGTGAGTATTGCTGAAAACCAGCTTGTACCCCGTGCTTTTCTTAATCCCGCTTTCTATTTCAGCCAGGACAGTCATTGAGCCCCATGTCCCGTCCGCGCCACCCCCGAGATTGGCGGGTGTCACAAATTCAATTGTCTTATCACGTCTGCCAGAATGGTTCAGGAGACCGGCCTTGCTGCCGACAAACGTTCCCCTTCCGTTGACGGACAGCACCCTTCCTTCGCTGGACAACTGGGATATGGCGCGCCTTACGGTGATACGGCTCACCTCGCAGATGTTCTCCAGTTCCTTTTCAGAACAGATCCTGTCGCCCTCTTTGAGGTCTTTTGATTCAATCTGCCTGAGAAGCTCTTCTTTTACCGCCTCGGTTTTTAGTATCCTGCTTAGCATTTTATCTCCCGGCTATCTTATGCTGTCATATATAATAATACAGAATAGTCGCTAGTCAAGTCATAGTTTATATTTTTTCATGAAAATAATAAAATTGTTTATCAATTTTATTACATTGCTTGACATATTGAACTGGTATGATATACTTCAATATGGTTCAATAAAGGAGCTGCCTATGTCAGATATAAAATTAAATGGATATGTCGCAGTGGCCAAGGAGCTTAGAGAGGGGATACTCTCCGGCAAACTGAGACCGAAAGATAGGCTTTCCACTCTCAGAGACATATCAAAGAGGTTTGGCATAAGCCATAATACCGCCCAGAGGGTGATCTCAGAGTTAAAAAAAGAAGGATATGTTGAATGCTATGGAAGGCACGGCAGTTTTGTTTCAGATAAATGGCGGGAATCAAGCACTGCTGCGATTGAAAAACACGCGCCTGTTAATTTAGGGATAATTGTTCCTGGCAGAAAAGAAAATGCTTTCTCCCGGCAATATCACCTTTATCAGATTCTTGTAAAACTTTTCGAGACCAGGCTCTATGAAGAAGGAGGATCCCTGAAAATTTTTCCCATGGAGGGATATTCTCCTGACAGCGCAGTCGCCCGTGAAATCTCGGATTCATCGATAGATGCTCTTCTCATGCTGACTGATTTTCCTGTTGATTCCTCAGTCTACGGAAAATTGCAGGAAAGAAAAATCCCGTGCATATGTTTTTCACGGACGGTGGGGACGGAATCCCTCTTTACAGAAGCGGGCTATAAGGGCAATAGTATTCTTGTGGACGACTTCTGGGCGTTCAGGAAAATTACAGGGGATCTTGCAGGGATGGGGCATGAAAGAATAGCATTTGTCGGAATGCCCTCCGGCAAGGAAGGAGTATTGCATTGGAACAATGTGAGGCTTGCAGCATATAAGATGGCGTTGAAGGAGAATAATATCAGGAGCTCGGATGACGACATATATCTTGTTGAGGGGGCTGAAGCGGATAAAAGTATTCCTGAAAACATAAGATACTATCGGGAAATGGATGGCAAGCTCTCAGTCAATCAGAGAGTTTACGGTTACGCGGCGGCCATGAAGATGAAGGAAGGATATACCGCCGTCGTCTGCTCCAATGACAACATAGCGCTGGGTGTTATCGAGGGACTTGAACAAAAGGGCAGAAGGGTTCCTGATGATGTTTCTGTAACCGGATATGACAATATGCCTGAAGAGGAGATAGAGAGCAGGCTGACAACATTCGGCATGCCTTATAACAAGGTGATTGACTGCGTATTTTCAATCATAGACAGATCCAGGGGTGCCGGTGCGCCCTGGGACAGGGCCAGCATGGTTCTTGATCCTGTTCTTGTTTCAAGGAACAGCTGGAAGAGGATTGGCAGGGGTGAAAGTACGGGAAAACTTTCTTCTTAGGGCATAACAGCGGTAATTGCAAAAGTAGTCAGAACTCAGCGGCTTACTGCGGTGGCCGCAGTTTTATCAGTGTGAAACTTAAGTAGTTTGCGATCTCCGAGCGCAAAAGACAAGGAGGCCGATTGCGCCAAGGATGTCGCAAGCTACTCAAAGCAAGTTTCAAAGGAGGAGGCAGGATTCAGAATAAAGGCGGATTTAAGTTCAAATTTCATTCTCCTGAATTCTGGATTCTGTCTTCTGAATTCCTGCAAAACGAGAGTTTTGCAATTGGCTCAGAACATAATGAATTCATGGAGGTGAAATCATGAGAGAGGCAAAGATCTATCTCCCTGGTGAAATGAAGCCGGGTACTTACGCGGCAAGGCGGGGATTCACTTTGATTGAACTTTTGATTGTCATTGCGATCATCGCAATTCTTGCGGCGATGCTGCTTCCGGCCCTCAAGAATGCCAGGGATATGGCGAAAAGATCTGTCTGTGCATCAAATCAAAAACAGGTCGGCCTCGCCATGTTGAACTACGCAGGTGATTATAATGAATATTACCCATATTATTCAGAGACCAATCCAGGGTGGGGACTATCGGGAAAAACTGGGAGTCGTCTTGACGGCATTTTTTTCAACACCTATATATCTTATAGAGCGGCGAATTGTCCCAGCGTTCCCGAGCATCCCACAAATTATTGGAGATCCATATTCATCGTCGGTGGCACATTTGGTTCTGCCGGTGCCTGGTACGAATGGCTCTCGGTTGCAAGGCAGGGGAAATATGTCGTTTTTGACTACGACACGGGCTCCACTGGAAAATCGGGTCCGGTATGTGGTGCGACATCTTCGGAACGAGTTCTGGCAAGTGATTATTTCATGGGGAGGGGATTTGAGGATCCCGCAGGACGGTTTTCCGGATATGATAAATTTGCCGCTCACGATGAAAAAGGCAGCAATACTGTTTTTGAAGATGGGCACGTTGGTTGGATTGTCAATCCACGCGGACATACTCCTGTTTCATATGACGAGTATCTATCCATTCATTCCGGTCCGTATAACACCGGAGGACCATACGCATCCCAGCATTGGAATCAAGCTCCGTACGTTGCATTTAATCCAAGGTGACTTCAGGTAAAAGTTTTAAGTATCAGGTGTTAAGATTTAAGTCAGAGATTTTTTGGTGGAAATGGCAAATATGCAACCCAAGAAGATAAAGAAAGAAGTCAGGAATCAGAATTTAAAAATGACTTTTATAATCAAAAGGGAGAGATAAGATGAAAAGAGCATTTGTGATGTCAATGCTAATTTTTGTACTGGTGATTACAGCGCAGGCCCAGCAGACCAGTAACTACGTGCTGCAGGCCGTTCCAGGATCGACGAACATCAAATTAGACGGAAAAGTCGACGACTGGGATTTGTCAGGGGAAATACTGATGTGCAATGATCTCGCCAGCCTTGCCGACAAATATTCGCTGAGGGCGGCGGCCATGTACGACAAGGACTTCCTGTATCTTTCCTTCAGGTTCAAAGACAAAACCCCCATGTTGAACCAGGTGGATCCCAAGATCGACAAGGGGGCTGGATGGAGAGCCGACAGCATTGAACTGAGGGTGAAGACGGATATCGTGTCCAACTGGCAGTGCTGGTACTACACCGACAGGAAGGAAGCTTGCCTATGGGGGCATTATGGAGTGATTGGGTGGGAAAAGGATCCTGACGACAAGGATTTTCCTGAGCCGCTTAAGGAAGGAGCAAGGGAGGCGTTCACGCAGGATCCTGACGGCAATGGATACACCCAGGAGCTGGCGATACCGTGGAAGCTTCTGACAAGGGACGGACATGCATTGAAGGCCGGGGACTCAATGCGCCTGGGGATCCAGTCGAACTGGGGGGATGCAAGCGGCGGTATTGCGACAGGAATGCCCGAACACCGGATTGCCGATTTGATAAGCAAAGATAACCCGCAGAGGGAATTCTTCTGGACGAACCAGAAAGCCTGGGGGGAATTGCTGCTGGTGGCGAAAGGCAGCTTGCCCCCCTCCGAATCCGTCGCCCAGCTTTCCATGGTCGAAAAATACCGGCAGTCGCTTTATTCGACGGAAGGGCCGGTCAAAATAGAGTACGAGCTTCCTTCCGATGGACATGCCACTCTCGTAATCGAAGACAAGGACGGGAAAAGAGTCCGGAACCTCATTGGTAACTATCCCCGCAACAAGGGGGCGAATCTTGACTATTGGGACGGGAGGAGCGATTCCGGGGATCTTGTCCAGCCGGGGAAATACAAGGTGCGTGGGCTTTTCCATGGGGACTTGGATGTTCTTTATGAATTCAGCTATGGAAACCCCGGAAATCCGCCGTGGTATACTGCGGATGGGAAGGGTGGGTGGCTGGCGAACCATACCAATCCCATAGCGGTACTGGCGGACGAGAAGCGCATATATGTCGCCGCTCCAACGGCGGAAGGCCCCCATCCCCTGATGGCGCTTGACTACGATGGCAACAAGGTATGGGGCGGTCTTGCCCGCTGGGCTGCTGGATTCATGGCGCGGCAAGGCAAGTATCTGTATGTCGTCGCTGAGAAGGATCCCGGGGCGGCAAGGAAAAAGGAGGATTTGGATGCGATGGCGGAGATCGAACTGATCCGGATCGATCCCGAAACAGGCAGGGAAGTTCTCTTCCCCGACGGCAAAAGCAGGCATGTGATCGCCAAATGGAACATCCAGAAAGAAGGGACGATAAAAAAATGGGAGGGCTGGACCAATGCGAACAAGGCACACGATGCCGACTGGGCGGGCATCAACGCGCAAGGGCTGGCATCTATGGGAGACAACCTTTATGCGAGCCTGCATTTCTCCGGCAAGCTGCTTAAGATTGACGCTGAAAAGGGCGAGGTCGTCGGTGAAATCCCAATGGCTAAGCCCGCAGGTCTTGCCTCCGACGGCCAGCAACTTTTCGTCATAACAGGTAACAAGATTGTTAAACTCAAGCCCGATGGCGCAGTCGAACCATTTGTTCAGGAAAACCTTAAGGCTCCCATCGGGATAGCATTGGACAAGAAGAGAAATGTCTATGTCTCCGACTGGGCTGATCAGATGTGCGTGAAAGTCTTCTCCCCGGATGGCAAACACCTCAAAAACATAGGCAAGCTTGGAGGAAGGGCGCTTGTGGGACCGTATGATTCCAGCGGCATGTTCCTGCCGAGGGGTGTTTCCGTTGACACGCAGGGACGCCTATGGGTCGCGGAGGATGATTTCCAGCCACGGAGGGTCAGCTGCTGGAATCCGGACGGTACTCTTGCTATCGAAAAACTGGGTGGCTGCTATTATTCCGCAATGTCAACATACATCTTTCCGGACGAGCCGGATAAGGCGTTATCAATGGGAAACCTGGTTGAGCTTGACTGGGAGAAGGGAATATGGCGGGTCCTCGGCTCTCCATGGCGGACGCTCCAGGAGAATGCGTTGCTCGGACTTGATTACCGCTCGGATATAGGTTCAACTGCGTTTCATGATGTCAAAGGAAGGCGTTTTATAATTCATACCGCAAACAACAGTTCTGGCGCCATCGTGGTCAGCGAGTGGAAAAATGAGAGGGCCTATCCCCTTGCCGCCATAGGCAGCTGCGCTTCCGCCATGGTCAACACAATCGCGGATTGGAAAGCAGGATTCGAGCCTGCCGCCGCTTTTGCCGAGCATCTCTGGTCCGAGCCTCGGATGAATGAAACGGCTTTAAAGGAGATTCCATGGTTTTTCCGCGGCCCGATGGCCGGCGGTCAGGGTCCTGCATGGACTAATGCCTACAATATCTGGCAGAAAAGCGGTATGGACGGCAAAGCCGGCTATCCCAACAATAACGCCTATCCAAATGGGAACTTCGTCTGGTGCGACCTGAACGGGAATGGCCTGCAGGACGGAGATGAGGTTAAATATTATCCCACGCCCAAACTTGAGGGCGCCCTCCCGTCATCATGGGGGCCGGAATACTGGAGCCATGGGGTGTGCGACAAGGATTTGACTCTCTATTTGACCGCTGTCCAGCGCGGGAAGTCCTACCACTTCCGGCTGCCGGTTGCCCGATGGGCGGAATCCGGGGCGCCCGTATATGAGCCGGAAAAGGCGGAGCTGATTGTAACGAGCCAGTATCTTGGAGAAGCCGCGTGGGTGAATGAAAAGGGGCAGCTCCTGGCATACGGCAATATCGGCAACCCGAATCGCAGCTACCTCAGCGATCCGTTGGTGATGTTCAATCCTGACGGAAGCATCGCATGGACATATCCAAACGACTACGTGGGGGTCCAGGGCTCCCATAGGGCCCCAAAGTCCCGGCATGGACTTCTCATCGGGGAGCTGGGGGTCATCGGTACGGCGAAGGTCAAGGAGCTCGGCGGAATTTTCGCATTCCAGACGAACATGGGGCAGGCCGTGATGTTTACTGAAGACGGGCTGTATCTCGGGGAACTGTTTGTGGACTGCCGCTCCGGAGCGGATCCGCTTCCGGATGTCCCGAGAAGAGGGATGTCCGTCATGAACACCACGCCCGGAGGCGAATGGTTCGGCGGACAGTTCTTCCAGAACCGGAAAAATGGCAATATCTATGTCGTAGGTATTGGTAGGGAGAACGGGGGCATAGGACGCGTGACCGGACTGGAAACCGCGAAGCGCATTTCTCCCCGGAGCATTGATTTCACGCAGGACGACTATTCCGCCGCCTCCGAACTCCTGGCAAAGAAGGCGAAAGAATCGAAGGATGGAAACAACCTGAAGATTTCAGCGTTGAAGAAACCTGCCGCCGTCCTGCCCGACGCGGCCTCCTTCTCCTGGGGAAAGGACACGTCATGCTTCTGGCGCTATGACGAGAACCGCTCAGCGGAGGCGTCATGGACCTATGACGACAAAAACCTCTATCTCTGCTTCAGGGACGTCAAGGACGACACTCCGATGATAAATTCCGGAGAGGATGTCCGGCAGCTGTTCAAGTTCGGCGATGCCGTCCTGATGGAATTGCGGACCGTGGCGGATGACGCGTCCGACACGATTATCCCCGGCGACCTGCGGATCCTCTTCAGCGTCCAGCAGGGAAAGCCCCTTGCGGTATTATACGACTACAAGGTCAAGGGTGTGCAGGAGCCTGTCCATTTCAAGTCGGTCAAGGATACGGTGGTGGATGTCGTCAAGGTGCTCGACAAGGCGGAAGTCGTGATTGAACGGAAGGAAGGTGCTTATTCGTTAAGGGCGTCCATTCCCCTCAAGGAGATTGGTTTCGCGCCTGTTACGGGAAAGAAATATAAAGGAGACTTCGGAATTGTCCATTCCGACAAGACCGGGATGATCAACACCCTCCGCATGAACTGGGCGAACAAGGCGACGGGACTGGTGAGCGATCTTTCGCTTGAAGCAGACATAACGCCTCAGATGTGGGGTTGGTTTGAGGTAAAATAAAAGGGAGGAGGATATTATGCGTTTTCCGATGACAGTAATAATGGGAGCATGGATGCCGTTGGTATTCCTTTTCTCCGGCTGTGAAGGCTTGCGCGCCGCGAGCCAGTGGCAGGGGACACCTCCACTCTCCGTAGCGGAGAAAGGAAAGGGGGCGGACAAGACTGCCAGCCGCTGGATCGTCCTGGACACCGGGGGGTCCGGGGGCATGTTTGGGCTGGGGGAAATCCGCCAGAATTTACTGGACGTGTCCTTCTGGAGTGACGGAACGCATGGAGTCGCCTGTGGAGACGCCGGCGCATTCGCCACCGACAACGGAGGTTTGACTTGGCGGCGGATAAAGGAGAGGCCGGCTCCTCCAAACCGTTATTACCATGTGACGATGAGCGGACCGCGGGAGATGTGGCTTGGACAGGGACAGCACGGTGGCCGCGAAGGCCATCCCTGGTACAGTGCTGACGGTGGTGTGACTTGGAGTGAAAAGGCCGCAGGCAAGCTCTCCGGATGCTCTGGCCTGCTTGTAAATGAAAAGGAATGCTGGGTTTTGTGCGGCGACTTCCAAGGTTATTCCAGCCGTGACAACGGCGAGACATGGGAGGCGATCAACTTCGGCGGCCTCCTGCCGGGAACCTTCAACATGGTGATCACCAGGGAAGTCCAGGGCGACAAAACTTCCACCGTCTATGTGTCAGGACATGCCGGACAGCAAGTCCGCCTGGTGAAAAGTTTCGACGTAGGAAGAAAATGGGAAAATGTGCCGCTGCCGGATGGATTGCCTCCGGCGAGCCCATACTATCAAATCTTTTTCGCCACGCCTTTGAAGGGCTGGATCGGCATGCCCGGTGGCGGTATCCTTCATACTGCGGATGGAGGAAAAACGTGGGAACGCCGTGACCTGCCAAATAAAGAACAGTCCATTACATCTCTCTGGTTCGACCATCAGAATCCTGAACACGGGTTTGCGGGTGTGTGGAACGGCTTTGTACCGGGGCAGGGTTCCCCCCGCATGGGAACTGCGCTCTATGAAACATTTGACGGTGGACGGAACTGGATGGCGTCCTTGCAGGGGCAGAAGCAGGTAAATGCGATTTTCGGCCTCGACAGCCGCAGGGTCTGGGCCGTCGGTGATATCCCCGGTTTTGCGGCGAACGACCTGGTGGCGATCCTTGAACCTGAGAAAAAACGTTAGATCTTCCTGGAAAAGGGAAGTTGATTGGAATTGATGTCGCCATAAACCAAGCGAAAAACAAGGATGGAATTGCAATACAAGATTTAAATTTTAAGACACTAATATGAGAGCTTAACCAATGCGGCATCACAGACTTTTTTTGGATCGCAACCCGTTCAGCGATTGGACCCGCAAGGACTTTTGGTCGTGTGCGGACTGGCCGGCGTCATGGATTGTCCACCCCGAGGGGATGACTCCGCCGGGAGCATGGATTTTCCAGCTGCAAATTGAGCTTCCTCAGGCGGCTCAAATACCGCTCCATGTCACAGCAGACGAATTATATGAGTTCTACATCGACGGAGTTCGCGTGGGACGCGGTCCTGAACGTGGCGAACAGCTGCATTGGCATTACGAGTCATACGGGGTCGACCTGTCTGCGGGAACTCATCAAATCATGGCGCGTGTCTGGGCATTTGGCGAAAAACTGGGACCACGCGGTCTGGTTGGATTACAGCCCGGATTCCTGCTGGCTGCGTCCAAGGAGTTCCATGAGCGTATTGCGACCGGAGTTGCACCATGGATGGCGAAGATTGAAGAAGGATACAGCTTCGTTGCCAACGACATCGGCTGGGGTACGGGGCCGGAGATCACCGTTGACGCCTCCACCCTGGCTCGCTCTGAGAAATCCAATAGCTGGCATCCGGCAAGAACGGATCGTCCGGGGATCGATGCAAATCTCGCATTCAGTACCGGACGCACACATCACTTAGTGCCGGCATCTTTGCCGGACATGATCGAACGCCCTTGCCGGCCTGCACGGGTTCGCTTCATCGGTGCGTCATCTGATGTCCCGGTGGATGACTCGCAGCATCGCTCCGGAGATGAGCATGCTTGGAATGGTTTGCTTGCGGGCACACCGGTGCATGTTCCTTCTCACTCCATACGCCGTGTCATACTCGACAATGACGCATATGTCTGCGCATACCCGCAGCTGACTGTCAGCGGCGGGAACGGCACGCAGGTTCGCCTGCGCTGGGCTGAGTCCTTTTTCGAGAATAAGGAGCAAGGAAGAGATCCGTGGCCGGCCAAGGGAAACCGTGATCAAATCAACGGAAAAAAATTCAAGGGATACGGAGATACGTTCCTGCTTGACGGCGAACGCAGGACGTTTACACCGCCGCTGTGGCGTCCGGGGCGCTATCTTGAGTTCCTGGTAGTCACTGCTTCTCAAGACGTGGTGATCGAAGATTTGACATTGCTGGAAACCCATTACCCGCTGGAAGTCAAAGCGCGCTTCGAAAGCTCCGAGACCTCCTTCCAATCCATTGTCCCGATCGCGGTTCGAACTCTCGAAATGTGCATGCATCAGGTCTACTTCGACTGTCCGTACTACGAACAGCTGATGTACATCGGCGACACACGCCTTCAGGCATTGGTGACGTATGCCATGAGCGGCGACGACCGGCTCCCTCGCAAGGCCATCCGATTGTTCGGTCATTCCTTGCAGAGCGACGGCTTGACTCGTTCTCTTTTCCCCGGACCCCTGCAAACAATTGCTCCTTTTTCCCTGTGGTGGATCGGGATGCTGCATGATTTTGCGCGATGGCGCGACGATGAGGTCTTTGTCAGGGCGCATCTCCACGCCATGCGGGCTATTCTCAATGCGTGGTCGGGCTATTTGAATTCAGACGGGCTGGTCGAATCACCGCGAGGTTGGAACTTCACGGACTGGGTTCCGCATTGGAATAATGGCATGCCGCCAGAAGGCGAATTCGGCGTCTCTGGCATCTTGAATTTGCATTTCCTTCTTGCACTGCGTTGGTGCATTGAACTGGAAGAAAACTTCGGCGAGCCGGAGTTCGCCTCTCGTGCCAGGCTCATGTCAAGACAGCTGTTTGAACGGATTTGCGGCGCGTTCTGGAGTGATGCACACGGGTTGTTTGCCGACACGCGGGGGCATGACTGCTGGAGCGAGCATGCAAATTCGCTGGCAATCCTGAGCGGTATGATAGATGCATCCCGCCTCGAAAAGATCAGGAAAGGCCTGTGTGAACGCCCCGACCTGGCCCGGGCAACCGTCTATTTCAGCCATTATCTTTTTTCGGCCTATGCCGAATGCGGACTGTCCGATTGCCTGCAAAACCGCCTCGCGTATTGGAGCGGGCTCGGGAGCTTTGGCTTCAGGACAACGCCAGAGATGCCGGAGCCTTCACGTTCGGACTGCCACGCATGGGGCGCACACCCGCTCTACCATTTTTTCGCGAGCCTTCTCGGAGTGCAGCCGGGTATGGGGTTCCGATCCGTCACGGTGCGTCCTCAGTTTGGCAAGTTGACCGCCATGACGGGGAGGTTGCCGACACCGCACGGATTCATCGAATTCGATCTTCATCGCGATACGAATAGCCTGAGTGGTCGGATCGTTCTGCCCGCCGGCATTGCCGGCTCATTGCGCTGGGGCGAACAATCGAGATCCTGGAAGGGAGAGTTGATCTTGTGAGGGTATGTGATCAACGGATTCGCGAATAATAAGCTGATGGCAATTCTTGAAGTAAAGAAAAAACGTTTAATAAAAGAAATATCCAAAAGGGAGATACAAGACATATGGAAGATAAAGTTGTTAGAGTGGCCGTTGTTGGACTGCGTCACGGGGTTGAGCATCTGGATCATTATCGTGGTAGGGAGGATGTCGAGACAGTCGGCCTTTGCGACACGTCTGAACCCCTGGTGCATGAGGTTGCGGCAAAATATGGCGCCCCAGGGGCTGCATGTTTCACCGATTATGCCAGGATGCTGCGGGAGGCAAAACCGGATGCGGTGTTCGTGATGACACCGGTGCCGTTCCATGCGCCGATGACCATCCAGGCGCTTGAGGCAGGATGCCATGTGATGGTTGCCAAGTCGCTATGCAGGACGCTGGATGAAGGGGAGGCGATGATCTGTGCAAGGAACAAGGCAGGCAAACATGTCGAGGTGGGTCTTCAGATGCACTACGCGCATATATACCGTTATCTCCAGGAGCATCTGGGCGATCCGGAGTTCGGAGAGTTGCGCGGGGCATGGATACAGTTCTTCTACCCCTCCTACTGGCGCGAACCCGGAAACTGGCAGAATCGCATGGACTCCCTTGGAGGAATGCTCCTGGACTGTTGCATCCATCCTACGGATGTACTGCTGTATGTGTTGAACCGGTCTTGGACACGGGTGTTCGCATCGGGAAGGCAATTTCTGGACGGACCGCCGGAGCGTGATACGCTGGATGCGGCAACTGTCCTTGTCGATCTGGACGGCGGAATCCGCCTGACCATAGACCTTGTCGACAGCAAAGCTTATAGCTGCATACGCACAGGAGTGGTCGGCTCAACGGGTAAATTCGAGATGGACCACTGGGAACCCAATGGAGCCGGACACGTCCGATTCCATTCTAATATGAAAGCAAAGGATCCTGTGCGTGTATGGGTTCCTCCAACCGACGCAAGCACCGGGCACATTGGAATTGTGGAGCAATCCCTTCACTTTCTTGAAGTATGCAAAGGGAATGCCCGTCCCCGCAGTTCCCTGGAATCCGCCATGGAAAGTCTTTCGCTCCAGATGGGGATTGTCCAATCGCTTAAAAGCGATAGGTGGGTTGCACGTGGAGAAATTACCACGAGGCAGTATCGGAAATGAAAACAGCAGGGAAAGCCAATGAAATTCAGACCTGATATTGCTGAGGTTCTTGCCAGGTATCGCGATTTTTATTCTGCGCCCAATGGAAAAATCCTGATCCATGTAGGAGTTCCATTGGATGTTGAAGTCATCCAGCCCAAATTGAACGAATTCAAATTCCCCGATGATTGGAAGGAATATGCCCGCCAGGCAATGGACAATTTCATTCGGCAGCAGGAGGCGCGGCTGGCATTGGATATCAAGGATGATTGGATATGGGCGTCCAATCCTGCAATGCATGGTATCGCCTTATATAGAAAAATTAGCCAGGCATTTTGATGGTGTATTTGTCCACACGCATGCGCTGGGACGGCATTTGATACCTTCCTTTAGTCGTGTCAAGGGGCTTTGCCTGCTGGAATTAACGCAGGATCCCAATCAACCCTGTCCCATTGGCATGCTGGAACAGCTTATTGAAGATGCCAACGGATTCCCATTGCAAATCAGAGGTGCACCCGAAGAAATTCGCGCCAGTCTTAAAATTGCGAAGAAGGGGCGGGTAATTTTTTCAGCTCAAACTAAGAATCTGGAAGAGGCCCGCGATCTGATTGACATGGTAAGAAATATTTGATCCGGTCAGATAAATAGCTGGAGGAGCCAATTGCAAAACTCATCCGGTGCGGCGGACAGGAATCCAGAAGTCAGAATACAAATTGTGTTTTAGTGTTCAAGGCGGGGACGGTTCTCCGTAACCGTGGATGGACGGGGAAGCAGTAAGTATGGCGGTTTCGCCGAAACCGCCTCCGAGCCAGTTTCGGCGAAACTGGCATACTCAGCTTCGACATTCGATTGTCCATCCCGGACATCTTTCCCGCACGAGATGTGTCCATGAAAGTATGTTGGGCTTTCCTGTCCTGAGCTTGTGTCGAAGGGAGCCCGACAAATGCGAACAAAATGCTTCATGCTGACCTGAAACCGCCGGACGGCGATTCAGTCAGGCGAGCATCGGCGTTGGGAGATAGTTGTAATGGCAGAAATAATTCCAGGGGAAGATGGTGTACACTATTTAGAGTTGTATCCCTTGTCCGCCTATTTCAAGGCCGGCTGGTAGACCATGATCTCCTTTACAGGAACAGCGCCGTCTCCATTGGGAATTATTTCAAGGGTATGGGGGCCGTTTTCTATGAGCTGCACCAGGGTTGTACGTGTGGATTTCGCAGGATCAGCTGATTTTGGAGCGGTGTAAGTATCCTTGAACATCGGCGCCACCGACCACTTGATCTCAAAGCCGTCAGGACATTTCTTCTTGGTGTAGTTGCTCGCCCCTGCAAGAGTGAAATCCCTGGGATCAATCACCACGCGCCCGGACTGCGAGACGAACTTCCCTTCGCTGCTTCCGGAACCGTCCGGACCGGTCTTGCTTCCCGACACTTCGAACTTGAAGTTCTTGGCGTCCTCGCTGATTTCAGTAATCTTCAAGATCCAGTCCTCGACCAGCAGCGGTTTCTCGCTGGATATGGTGCATATGGACGGCCACCATACGCCGGGTGCGTTGTTCGTGCGGGTGATGGCATATGCCAGCGGGTTTGCCGATGGAGCCTTGCCGTCAATGAGTATCTTCGCGGTACCGGGCTTGTCCGTAGTACCGGCAACCAGATCCACGCGGTTTCCTGTGAAACTGATTTTCACCGAACCGTCCTTATTCTGCTGTGCAGGGAGATTCTTTATCCAGTCGGCGTGTGGAACAGGAAAATCCTTATTGTAGCGGAGATGCCGCCATACCAGGGCTTCCATCAGATTGCAGCCCTTTGGATTAAGATGCACTATATCCGCGAGAAGAGCCTTCGGCTCTAATTTATTTTCGGCAAGGTATTGTTTCCATTCCTCCCTGACATCGACAAGCTCGCAGTCATATTTCGCGGCCAGATCGCGGATCAGCTGGGACTGCTTGTCATATTCATTCTGCACCCAGGCGTTGCCATCGTGAGAGACATGATGGTTCAGGATGATGATTTCAGCCGTTGTCAGTTTTCGGATATTGGCTATCATGGTTTCCAGAGCCCCGTTGACTCCACCGTAGTCATGGAAGAAGACAAGATCAGGATAGAAGGGATAAAGATCGTGGATGGATGTCTTTACAAGATTGTCAGCCTCAAATCCGCCTATGGAACGGTTTTCATAGGATATCTCGGCGTTCGGATATTCCTTCTTGAGCCGTCCGGCAATGGCATGGGACCAGGACTGGGCGATTATCGACTGCCCATAGAACAGTATCCGCACCGGATTTTTCTTTTCAGGGGTGCTTGTCGCGAGCGCAGTCATGGTGCGTGAGATTTTCGCGCCGAATTTCGATTCGTCGGCCGCAGGCTTCGGAGGGGTGAAATCCTGGGACATTGCAATTGAGGGGAGGGCGGCCGCGCAGAGAATGAAAAGGAGGCTTGTCTTCATGTTAAATCCTTAGTTTATTGTTTGATAAGGGCTGTCCGAAACGGGGTTGATTTTCAAGTTCCATACGGCATTTCCAGCATTCCATTTCAAATCAAAAACGCCGTTTTCAATGCTGGAGGGGCGCTTCTTCAGTTCATCGGGTTTTATGACCGGAGCTTCTCGTATCTGGGCATCCGTGCAAAAGGCCCAGAGAACCACGGCACCGGAAATACTCTGGACTGCGGATGTCCCGTACTCGATGTCCCAGTCCAGGATCCCATCTTCAACGTGGGCGTTCCTGTGGACGGGGAGGGGTGAAAGGGTCACGCGGGCGACAGACAGCGTACGCTCCTTCCATTTGAAGGACATGGTTGAAGTATTCCCGCTGATTTTCTGTTCGTTGAACACGGCGGTCGGAGATATCACCCGCAGCCTGTCGGTCAACTTTGTCCACGCCCCGGATATTGACGGCATCCGGCGCAGGACCAGCAGATTGCCGCCTTTCCTCAGGGAAAAAGTATTTCCTGCAATTGGCGGGTTGACTTTTGCCGTCAGCCCCTTGAGCCGGGAAAAATTCTTTTTATGGGAGGGATGCGCATAGGTGTTTCCGTCTTCTACTGCGGCCCATTGGAGGAACCCCCAGTCCCCGTCATCGTGGAGGAATGCCGCCGGGAAGCTCTGCCACGACAAACCCCAGGACTGGTTGTCGCAGCAGTCCATTACCGGATAACGGCTCATTGCGCCTATCCTGAAATCTTTTTCAATGAACGCAGTTGCCTTTGCGCCGTTGAAGCATGGAACCTCGATTTCCTTTTGAGGAGCTGCCGGAGGAGGCGCCATTTCATGCCAGCCCAGCCGTTTAAGCAGCGGCCCCATTGGAGGCAGATTGCCGATGGTGACCTCCTCATCCGGACGCCAGTCCCTTATCGCCTGGCGGAACGGATAGGCTTTGGGAGTTTCCACGAATGAATAGGATCTGATGACAGGCACCCTGGGCCTGCCCCCAAAGTGTTCTTCGATGCCAACGAGCTGCCGGAGCGCTTCCATATATAATTTCCGGGTTTCATCAGGCAGCCGGTCCGACATCAGGAGCAGCATTGAAATCTCGTAGTTGCAGACCATTGCATAGATGTCGCTCATGTGTTCACCCCAGCCCCAGCCTTCTTCAATCCAGTACCGTGCAGAACCATCAAGCACATTTAAAAGCTTCACATCGTTTTTCCCATCACCGCACATCTCATTGATAAGCCAGGCGAACACTGCGTCTCCCAGAAAGCTGTTTGGATAAAAACATCCCCAGCCCTCGCATTTGTGCATGAAGTAATGGAGCGCTTCCGAAAGAATCCCATCAATCAGCCTGCAGCTCCCGACCCCCAGTTCCCCTGCAAAATATTTTCTCAGGGGGATAAGCCCGATACAGATGAAGAAGGGGGCGTTCCCGTCGGTCTGATCGCGATCCTCGAGGAACCATTTTATAAGTCCGCGTTTTTCAGCTTCCCGGAACTGGCATCTGCTTATATTCTCCAGAATCCCGGGACAGTCAATTTCATCCAACCTGCCTGTAATCGCGGCATAAGTCATGAATGAAACGCTGTCCGGCAGGGAATGCAGGTTTTCCTGTCCGAAACAGTCAGGAGTGTGTCCTTTCCCTCCGGAGGGCAGCAGGAAGAGTCCGGCGGCGGCATCCCATCTTCGTGTGAAGTCATTATTTGTCACTGGTGTTTTCTTTCGATAAATCATGGCATTTCCCTGACGGAGATGTCGTTCCAGTAGAAGTCGGCCGTACCTCCATCCATCTTGCAGCAGATCCCGCACCATACGCCAATGCTTGCAGTTCCGGCGGGAGTGATGACATTTCCCGAATAGCTGCCCCAGTCGCGGTCTGCGGAACCGATCGCTTGATGGCCCAGGAAGGTTCCTTTGGAGTCGAAAAAAACGGCACTGGCCCTGCCGGCAAGCCAGGCAACCTTGCCTTCCACTTTATAACGCATACGGCAGGAGACGGTGTAGCCGGTTTTTTCTTTGGCGGGTACTGTCTGGCTCCAGCGCGGTTCGGCGTTCACCGTGGCGGAACTGCTAATCCACAAGGCGCGTTTTCCGTCGTCATCCCTCAGCCCCCAGCGGATCTTTCCGGGCTCCTTGTCGAGAAGTTTCTTAACGACGTCCTCATTCCTCAGCACCCAGCCTGTCACGCTGCCATGATCGTTCTTGGTCGCATCCTCACCGCTGTCTTCGGTGAGGTTTCCGTTTTTGATGAGATTGGCGCCCAGTTTCCGTCCTTCCGGCAGAAGCTGGTAACGCCCAAAGTTTGAAGTGTCGTTGCAGTTGGCGGCGCTTCCATGCAGGGCCATCTGGGTCTTCCTTTCCATCTTGTCGGAGTCGGCGGCGTCATCGATTATGAAGTCCATGCCTAAGCGGACACCGGGCGCCAGCTTGAAGGGGCCTCCCTCCTTCGGGCGCACGCGGCCTTCGATCAGATATCCCGTTCCCGTGCGTTTTCCGACAAACTCCAGTTCGACCGACTTGCCGTATTTTGCTATGTTCGCGAAGACGCACGGATTGAGCGAATCCTCGACGGATGGCACAAGCAGGATCTGCTCCGCCCCAAAACTGTACGCGGGAGTCTGGTCTTTAAGATCCCGGCCGTCGAAGAAGAACTCCAGACCGTCCTGGAGAAACGCCTGGCCGGGCTTGTCCTGTGGAACAGTCTTGATCTTGTCGTCCACGACATCGAGGAGGAAATACAGGCCGTCGCCGGGCCGCCAGGCGGTTTTCACGCTGAAAGAAAGATCCTTGGCTCCCTGCCAGCTGTTCGGATCGTAGTAACCGACTGGGGGTTTGCCGATGACCACGTTCTGAACCTTGTCAGCGGTTTCAGCCGAAACATCCTGCCAGTCGGAAGGATCGGCGTCAAGCTTGATTGGATGATCAAGCATGGGCACGCCGTGTCCTACGCCTTCGGACGAGAAAGATCGTTCCATGGCGGCAAGATCTTTGTCATTCCGGGTGAGATGGGCGAACAAAGGGTGATCGCCCCTGGCGAGGCCGCCGGCCTCAAGCTGGAAGCGGATATCCTTCACGCCGCCGGCCTCCAAGTTTATCTCCTTGTCCATCGTGAGCTTCGACTGGGGAGAGGAAATATCCAGTTGCCCGCGCAGGGGTGTCGGGAGCAGGTTGGTCACCGTCACAATTCCCTCCACCTTCTCGTTCGGGCTTACCAGGGCCGGAAAATTCTTGACGTTCAGGAAGGGAGCCTCTGCGAAATTTTCCGGCACATCGAAAATGTAGATCGGCTCCATGCCGATGGCGACCGTCAACACTTTTCCTTGCGTCTCCCATTCCAGCGGGTTGCCGAGAAAATCCATGCCTTTGCATGTCCGTCCTTCTCCTACAATGAACGAGCGGGTTGTCGGAACATCCGCGAAAAGTGCAGCCGTCCGTTTCCCTTCGAGGCTGGTCACCAGCACACCGGCAGCGGTGGAGGAGGCGAGCGGAATAAGCCGCGTCGTCCTCATCCGGTCCATGACCGAGGCCATGGCGGCGAAGGCGACGCCCCTTTCGGAAGGGGAGCCGTTTCCACAGATGCCGGGAAGAAGACCGGGGATGTAGCGGGCAACGCTTGACAACATGAACAATCGTTCAACCCCCAGCGCGCAATTAAGGAGGACATGCTGGATGGACCAGCAGGCGCTGGTGTGTTCCGTGACGAGATTGACCCCGTAAATGTAGCAGATGGTTATCCCGTTCTCCTTCCTGGTGGAACCGCCGGGATAATACTCCGACAGTTCCTTTTCGTTGAGAATATGCCCTTTGATTCGTCCCATTGTAGCGGCTCCCCATTCCGAATCCCATATGGGGATGGTCTTGCCGGCCTCGCCAAGATGCTTGACCAGAGATGCGCGCATGCGCTCGATCCACCGGTCGCGTTTCCATCCCCTGATCGGAGAGCCATCGACATAGTTATGGAATGAAAGGATGTCGAAATATCCCCCGCCGCCGGCAGCCAGGACGTTCTCAGTCCACTCTGCCGGAGTTGAAACGCCGCAGAGGCCCACGATTTTTGCCTGCGGATCGGCCTCCCGTATTATGCGGTGCGCGCTTTTGATGAGGGCGGCGTACTGCTCGGGCTTGATGGAAATAGCATTTGGCTCATTGATTATTTCCCAGTATTTGACACGGTCCCTGTAGCGTTCCACCACGGCGCGGACCCATGACTCCCACTCGGAGGAGTCTCCCTGTACGATGCGGTTCAGTGCCTGCTGATGATCCTTCTGGGGCATTTGATCCTCATAGTACGGCTTCATGCAATACAGTATCTCCACGCCCAGTTCCTGCGACTCCCGGACTTGACTGTCCATATATTCCCAATTATGGACTCCATCTTTGTTCATAGGGTGGTAATCCATGGTCAAGCGCCTATAACGCCCCCCAAGCGACAGATCCTCGGGGTACGCCTCTCCCAGAGGAGATGAATTCGGGCGGTCGGACATGGGTGTCAGAGCCACTACGGTGGCGACGGTGTATGCTCTTTCGATTACGAGCGCCCCCTGGCTGTCCTTCAGCCGGAGATGGATCTGGTAAAGTGCGCGTTTTTCCGGCAAAGGCAGATCCCATGTCAAACTGGCATCCTCCTGTCCTGAGGTCTTCAGTGCCTTTTCGCCATGGAACAAAGTCTTGCCCTCGAACTCGCGAAGCTCCGCCTCCACCTTGAACGTCCCTTCCAATTTGGTGTCTGCGGGGATAAGCGCCGAGATCGTGACTGGCTTGCCGGTTGGGAAATAACCGTAGCTTTCCTTGGAAATGCCCAGTCCGATCCGCTCAATCAAAGTCTCCTTTTCCAGCAACGCGCGATGGGCAGCCTCCTGCTCGGCGGCGGATTCCGCCGGATGCCCGGCCTCATAGTGGGAGCGCACCTCTTCGGGCGTCAAGACGCGGTCGTAGACAGCCACCTCGTCGCAATCGAAGAGCAGCGTGTTTTTTCCAGGCCAGGAACCGCTCCCGATCTTGAAACCGCCCGCATCCGCATCAGGATTCTGGAGCATGGGAGGCATGGGCTGGACAAATTCCCCGGTGAAATCCCTGCTCCCGGCGAGCTCGCCATCGATATACAGCCGGATGTTTTGCCTGTCAATGACTCCCACCAGCTGATGCCAGACATGTCCGGCAAGTTTTTTGTATACCATTAAATCCACGGCACCTTGTTTGTCGGCTGGACGGCCAAGCCGTAATTGAGTGAAGACATTGGAATTCCGCAACGTCCATCCCGATTCGTAACCTGTACCCACGGAGAAAAGAGTGGCTTCGGCTTTTTCACCCGGATTGAGGTGGGTGCGCACCCAGGCCTCGATCGTCAGCACTCCGCTGTCGGTCCGGTAGAAACGGGTTCCGCCGACATTGTCCGTCCTCGTCCGGAAACCGAGGGCGGACTTTCCCTGGAAACGTCCCTGCGTCCAATGGGGCAGGCTGATGTCCGTTTTGCCATAGGGTTCCTGCGACGCTATCATCATCGTTCCGATTTTGCCGCCCGCCAGGTTCGCCGCCGCCTCTCCTTTCTCCTCGAAGGTGTAATAGCGGACCAATGACTTGTCCTGCGCCAGCCGGTCCCGGAACTGCCGCCAGTTGGCATAGCTGTTGTCATCCGCATTGGCACAATAACTCCATTCGGTTCCAGCGAGAAGGCAAAGAAGGGATATGAGAAGCAGGCAGATTTGTTTCATATTGGAGTCCTTATTCCTTGCTTAAGATTATATTGTCAAAGAAAGATTCCGCCTTGCCGTTGAACGAGACGCCGATGCGGACACCCAGCTTTGCCGCATTTTCAGGGGTTGTTATTTTTGCAGTCCATGTTTTCCATTCGCCTGACCATTCCACGGGGATATCCTGGGGGGCCCCCATCCAATGGCCTTCATTGTCGATTAAATAGAAGAGGCAACCGTAGTGGCTTCCATCACTGATGGGCGAGGGCGAAGCCTTGCTCTTGAATGTCAGCGTGTAACTCTGTGCCGGATCACATGCAATCTCCTGCTGGAACCAGACGTAGATCTTTGCCTTGTCGGTTGTCGCGAGCCTCAGGCATTTGTTGCCGTCGGCCTCTTTCACGATTCCCCATTCTACAGCTTTCGCCTCCGGCGAGCCGTCTTTCAATTGCCACTTTGAGAATGTCCATCCGGGAGTGCTCGCGCCATCGCCTTCATTTATTTTTCCGTTCTTGAGGAGATTCTTGTCCGGTTCCTCGGCGATCTTCTTCAGGCCTGCGTTCTTCCAAAGATCTCCCTTTCCGTCGTTGTTGAGGAGATCGTCGAGATACGGGCGCATGGCTTCGGCCCAGATACGATTGCCTTTTTCGCTGGGATGGAGGCCGTCGCGCAGCTTCTCCTTCGAGATGCTTTTGTCAGGCTCGATGAAACGGTCGCCGATGTCGAGGAAGAAAACCTGCTTTCCGTCATGTAGTTTGCTGATGATGGCATTGGTTGCCTGCGCCCCGACAGTGCCGGGGGAACTGGTTGTGAAACAGGGAAATATCCCCATCAGGAGGATTTTAGTATCAGGCAGTTTGGTCTTGGCGCAGTTTACGATGGTCGTGATGGCCTTGGCGACGTCCGCCGGAGAGTCAGGCGAGCCACCATATAGGTTGTTGATTCCAATCAGGATCACAAGGGCTTTCGGGTTCATTCCGTCGAGAAGACCGCCCTCGGTGATACGCCAGAGCACATGCTGTGTCTTGTCTCCGGGAATGCCGAAGTTGGCTGCACCCAATGGCGCACAGTACTCGCTCCATGCCGAGACCACGCCGTCCGGCACTTTCTGGAACTGGAACCCGTGGGTTATCGAATCGCCGAGGAACGCGACCCCTATGCTGGGATTCTTCATTTTGCCTGCCTGTACATGGCATTGGATCGCCCAGTCTTCAGTCCTTGGGACCGGAATGCAGGCCTTTGCATCGGTCTTTGGAATACCGTATTTGGCCCATGGCCAGTCAGCGGCCTCCTGTGCGAAACTTGAAGAGAGCGTTGCGAACATCGCAGCCGCTGTTAAAAGTCGACAGACTTTTGCACCAACTGATCTTTTCTGTTGCATATAATATTCTCCTTATATTTAATTATATTGATCCAATTAATTAAATGTAACACAGGCATCTTGCCTGTGGAATTTCCTATTGGTTAAATTTTATTCTCCTGTCCTTTTTATTTTTACGTCAGGCGCTTCGGCCTGACCGTGGAGTGCGGCGATTTATCGCCGCTTTGTTTCGCGAAATTCATT
>JBAQUG010000137.1:0-2964 GCA_049297395.1 Victivallales bacterium
GTCTTGCGTGCTTGTTGTTTTCCTGCTTCTGCCGGATGCGGCGGCGGAAGGCGATGAGACATCTGTCATCCTGAAGGTTTTCAAGCTTCCGGAATACAACAAGGACACAGGCGATCTGGACTATATAATTTATGGCGATGAGGCCAATAATGTCGGCGTAATCGTCAACCTGAAGCAGCTCAAGGTCGACTGGATTGGCAGGGATGTCAAGGATATAAAAGGCACCGTGACCACCCCGTCCGGAATATATGACCGCTCTACAAAGATAATACGCGGAGATGAGGAGGTCCACTTCAGATCGGCTGCCATGGATGTCGACGGTGTAGGTTTTGACGCGGATCAGAAGAAACAGACTATACACATAAGAAGCAAGGTGAAGGTCATCCTGAGGGCCAGCCTCATGACGGATAAGGAGAACGAGGCCATCGGCATGCAGGGTAAAGAAGCTAAAAAATAAAAAAGGGACATTTTGAACCATATGAAAAAACGAATATCATATTATCTGAAACTGGCTGCATTGGCGGCTGTGTTTTTTGTAGTTGCGGACATGGAGGTGTCTGCGCAGGGTTTGTCTTTATTCCAGTCCCAGGGCGGTGGAAATGACAAGAAGCGGTCCGGCAAGGTGCCGACGGTGATAAACTCCGATGTAATGGACATAGACGTCTCAAAGAACATTGCTGTATTTACCGACAACGTGAAGGTCGACGATGAGGAGATGACGATCACCTGCAGGAAGATGACCATTTTCTTCGAGGACAAGAAAACGGATGACAAGAAGGAAGCCGTGAAGAAGCCTGCGGACGGAGATGCCGGCAAGCCTTCCGAGGAGAGCAAGCAGATTTCCAGGATCATATGCGAGGAGAATGTCGTGATAGTCAGGAAGCCCTCCAACGACGGGGAAATGGCGCAGGGGGAGCAGAAAGCCCTGGCGGGGCATGCGGATTACGATGTCAAGACCGGCAAGATAATCCTGACGAAGGATCCTGTCATCATGAGGGACGAGGACACTCTCAAGGGCGAAGTGATCATTATCTTCAGGGACAGCGAGAAGATCGAAGTCCATAGAGGCGGTGAGATCCGGCTGGGGTCGGATACGGTGAACAACATGCCCAAGGAAAACGACGAGAAGAAATCTCCCGAGAAGAAGGACGATGATGCCGGCAGGGAAATAGATGATAATGCTCAAAAAACAAAATAAATGGAATTCCTGATATGGAAAATGACAATTCAAACTCCATTCTGATTCAGGCAAGCAATCTTTTCAAAGCCTACCGCGGAAGAAGAGTCGTCAACGATGTCTCCATCTTTGTGAAGACAGGCGAAGTTGTCGGGCTCCTAGGCCCCAATGGAGCCGGAAAGACAACGAGCTTTTACATGATAATGGGGCTGATCAAGCCGGACGGGGGGAAGATCTCGTTCAGGAATGAGGATGTCTCCAGGATGCCCATGTTCAAACGCGCCAGGATGGGGATGGGCTATCTCGCCCAGGAACCTTCAATTTTCAGGAAGCTGACTGTCAAGGAGAACATTCTTGCGATACTTGAAACCCTTGATATCACGCGCAAGGCGAGGTTCAAGAGGCTGGATGAGCTGCTGAACGAACTCGAGCTTGCGCATCTGGCTGACCAGAAGGCGATGACCCTCAGCGGTGGCGAGAGACGAAGACTTGAGATCACGCGCGCGCTTGTCACGAATCCCTCGTTCATGATGCTTGACGAACCTTTCAGCGGTGTTGATCCGCTTGCCGTGTATGACGTGCAGAAGATAATCGGCCAGCTCAGGAACAAGGGACTCGGCATATTGATAACCGACCACAATGTAAGGGAGACTCTGGCCTGCGTGGACCGGGCCTACCTCATGTGCGAAGGGAAGATACAATGCGAAGGGAATAGTGATTACCTGGTCAACGATGAGAAGGCGAGGGAGCTCTATCTTGGCCCGAAATTCACGATGTGAACGTAAGACAGGCGTTCTTGCCTGTTGTCGATTTAGAAAACATTAGTATTGAAAAACTAGGAGGAATGAAAATGGAAATCATTGTAAGTGGACGCCACTTGTCGGTAACTGAAGAGATAAAAACTTATGCCCAGGCCAAGCTTGAAGCCATCCTTGGCGAATACAACAAGATCGGGAATGTCAGGGTCGTGCTCGATGTCCAGAAGACGCGCTGCAAGGCGGAAGTCATCGTCCACGGGAAAAACATCAACATAGAGGCAGATGCCGAGTCATACGAAATGCGCGAGTCAATTGATGCGGCTGTCGCCAAGATAGACCACCAGATTTCGAAGTTCTTCGACAAGATCCAGGACCATCACAAGCATGGGAAGGACATGGCGAAAGTCAAAATAGTCGAACCTTCAGAGGAAGCATAAAACCTGGACTACACTGAAGCCGGCAAATAATGACAAAATCAAAGGCAGTGACCGTCTCGCGTTTCTTCAAGGACATGGAAAAGAGCCTCAAGCTCCAGTGGGTTTCAGGAAGTAATGGCGGAGACAGGGAGATAACCGAAGGATCAATCCAGCGGCCGGGCCTCGCCCTCGCTGGATTCTTCGATTATTTCGCGGACAAGCGAGTCCATATCATAGGCATGGCCGAATATGCATATCTGAACTCGCTTTCCGAACAGGACAGATACAATGCGATCAGCAAGTATCTCGAGGAATACATGCCGTGCATAGTATTTGCCAGAGGCCTGTCCCCGGATCCTCTTTTCATTGAGCTGAGCAACGACATAGGTCTTCCAGTCTTCATTTCCTCAATGGTCACCTACCATGTTATCAATGGAGTGGTCATCTACCTTGAACGGGAGCTTTCCCCGAGCATAACCGTGGTCGGCAATCTTGTTGAGGTCCAGGGTACGGGAGTTCTCGTGAGAGGTGCAAGCGGTGTCGGCAAAAGCGAGTGCGCACTCGCCCTGATAAGACGCGGATGCGCCCTGATCGCCGATGATGTCGTCAAGGT